>CALGJS010000473.1 GCA_937927835.1 uncultured Saprospiraceae bacterium
CCGCCAATAAAGTCACTCCCGATGCCGTAGACTGGCTCCCTCATCGAATCAACCCAGAAACATTAGAGAATTTTAAATCGTAATTTTGAGACCTAGGTCATGCTCTGATTATGATAGCTCGGGGTTTAGTGGGGGGATACGGTTTTGGAGAGAGTATTATGTTGCAAGGTGCGTTTTTATTGGTTTTTGATCTGGCGGTGTTTTGGGTACATCATCAACATGGGAAGGATTTGCATCCGTTGATTGGTGGGCTGAATTTTGGTGGAAATGGAGTGAGTTGGCGGGTGGTGTTTTAGTGGGGAGTTTTTTTTCTAATCTTAATTCTCTTTAGACAAAGTGCAGTTTTTTCTTAAATCTCTCACAGATGTGAGAGATTTGGTTTTCTGTAATTTACTCTTTATCTTACAAAATTCTAACTTTTTCTTTTTTGACCAAGAGTACCAGTCTGTACAAATAATGGTGGTACGGTTAGCAACCTAGCCGTTTTGCGCTTTATTAAGAACATGTATTTCTTTTACGATAATGTTTAACTGAAATTTGCTTGATGTTTCTTGGCTTAGTAGTTTTACCAAATAATTTGAATAAATTACGAAAATCAGAATAGATTTTTTTGGGTATACCTCTTATTTTACCTTTTTCAATTTTAATTTTATTTCCATCAGAATCATACCAGTGTAATTCAAAATGCCAAAAATTACATTTAGTAGGCTTATGCTCTAATTTACATATATATTTGTATTTAATTGCAGTCTCTGGGTGAGTTTTAGAATATGGATAATTATGAATAGAATTAAAATCTATAAAAAAAAAACCTTTAGATTCATCATATCTATATTGACCTTTTTTGGGTTGTAATGATAATTCGCAAGGTTCCCAATCTGAGTTAAAGACTTTTTTAAAGTCATGATTAATTTCTATTTTTGAATGCTTAATAGTGTATCTCCCCATTAAATTTAGGGAGTATCCGATAATGTGAGAGGATTGAAGACATATTGCATTATTGAGTAACATATCTGTATTTTCATCGATAAGTTTTTTAGAAGGTGTATGTCTTAAAAGATAAAATCCTTCACTCCTAAATATATTAGAATCGAGAATTGAATAAATTCTTTTCGGAAGTAGCTTATTTGGGTATGACATAAAATAGTCAGGATTAATCTCTACTTTAATTTAGAAAACTTGTTAAAGTAATTATGGCAGAACTAATCTTTCCGTCATAGTCAAAAACTTTTAATTTATTCCGAAATACAGAAATAACAATTTCAGAGTCATCACCATCTAGCTCCATATCTTTGTCAGATAATTCAAGATAATGATCTACAAATACAACAGTTCTCTCATCCAATTTTAAGGTAAAATAAATACTTTTCTCCTCAGTCAATTCAAATGAGATTGAATCAGGATTTAAAGACACTAATTGTTCAACTATAAAGCTAATTTTATCTTTCAATCCGTTTTTGTTAACTCCATCCAGAAAGTTATTTTTACCTATTCCAATGTATATTTCATTAAGTAATGAAGGACTTATGTCTCCATGATATTGATACGAAGAATTTTCATTTATCTTAACATGATTAAATCCACTTCTCACACTATAACTAAACCTATTACTAGAGATCGGTCTTATTTCAGACAATCGAATTCCTTCTGAAATTTGAGATTTACAATGTGGGTATATATGAATTTTTAAGAAAGCTTTATTACCTCCAAAATCCACAACGCGTGATACTTTTTCAATTTTATTTATTGCAAAAAATGAATACAAGGAATTAGCATTTTCATCACCAAAAAATAAATTATCGTTTCGATAATGACTAAATCTATTTTCTCGTAAATAAGTTAAAGCAGAATAACTCCATCCAATAGAATAGCCATGCATCCCTTCGTTATTTGGATTTCTTTCTACATTTGTTATCGAGTCATCTTTTGAATACTTTGCCATATTTACATATTATTTAAACGTTTCGTAAAGTTCCCCCTTAGTCATCTTCTTAAATGTTGAGCTACATAATTCATGTGCTTCATTAGCCCAATCAACAATATCATTAATTTCAGAATTTATTATTTTAGATATAGTTGTAGTATCTATTATAATTCCTTCTTTGTCTTCTATTCTTCCTTTAGTAATTTGAATGTTGAGCCATCCAAGATCATTTTCGAATTCAAACATCAAATTAATATCACTAGTTTCTGATTCATCAAATATTTGTTGTCCAATCTGAATATGGAGCTTTTCTCTTAAAAAATCATATATATTTTCGGATTTAAAATCAAATGGAATTAAATCAATAAAATTAAGAAATAGGTGTACGTGGTTGTATTCACTAAAGTTGGATACAATGCTGTTAAGACCTGAAACAGCTTTAATAATATGCTTACTAAAGTCTTCCCAGTAATAGAACTCATCAGTTGTATTTACCGTCAGGATTCCGGGCCCTATCTGAATAGCAGGATACTTATCATCAGTTTTTGTGAACTTATGAGATGGTTTACCAATATAAATCGGTATTGGGATTCCATCAGGTATTATTCTCTCTCTATTAGGAAAATCTTCTTTGATTTCTTGATGAAAATCTCCAGGTAAGAAGCTATAACTATCTAATTCTTCTTTCTTCAGGTGCCATTGTAGCCTGAAAATTACTTCAACTAGAGGAGCATTAGGTAATTTACTCATATAAAACGCTGATTTTCAATAAATTAATGGTACTCAAATTATTGTGTAGTTTGTAACGATAAATATACCAAATTTGTTCTACTTCATGAATTTAGCCGATATTTTTTTTAATTACTCTTAAGTATTCTCTCCAAATACCATTTATTTTTCATCTTCTGCGCCCACTCCTTCCTTCTAACCCTGATCCTACTAAGGAAACGGAATTTAAATCTCAGCCTTTTTCAAGGTGGCAAAAGTATTAAATCACTTTTGATTTTTTTCTAATTATGTATATAATCGATTGCCCACGTAATATTCGCCATCAGGTAGCATAGTTATTGGAAATATTGTTAGATGTGTTACTATTTTTTTCTCGAGCTCATTTACATAATTTAAGGCTAACTACTCTTTATCCGAAACTTCCCCCACCCCTTCCTTCGCACTCCGCACCCAAACATCCGTCTGCGGAAATGGAATTTCGATCCCAGCCTTTTTCATCGCTGCAAAAACCTTAAATCGTAAATCACTTTTAATTCTTTCGATATTCCAAAAGTCTTTGGTATAAAAATGTAAATTAAAATTCAAAGAAGAATCTCCAAATTCGACAAACTGTACAGTTGGCTTTGGTTGCGTAGACAACTCCATCTGAGCATCCGCAATACGAAGTAATATTTTTCTTACTTCTTCAGGATCTGCATCATAAGCCACTCCGATGCTTATTTGAAACCGAGAATGTTTTCCATTATAACTCCAGTTGATCACATTGTCTACCACCAGTTTTGAATTTGGAATCACGATCGTAATCTCATCCATGGATTCTACCTCCGAAGTTCTTAAACCAATTCGATTAACTTTTCCTACAATTCCATCCACCGTCACGACATCGCCTACACTCACGCTACTTTCGCTCAATAGAATAATCCCTGACACCAGATCATTAAAGGTCTGCTGCATCCCCAATCCAAAACCCACCAACAAAGCCGCAGACCCAGCCCAAAGCACCGAAAGACTGATTCCTAGAACTTGGAGTGAGAATAAAAAAGTAAGGAGATATATTATATATTTTACAAATTGTCGAATGGCAAATTCCCGGCCTGGATCTTCTAGCTTTTGAAAAAAGCGCCGCAGAATCTGTTTATCAATCAACCAAAAGACGATTCGCCCAAGGATAATTACCAAGGTAAACTCAATGAGGGTAATCGCATTGAGGCTGATGTCCCCAACATCAAAAAAGTTATACTCTAATATTTCCTTGATGGTCATATTCCAATCCATGAAGAGATAGTTATTTTGGTTTTATAATTGAAGCTATGTAATAATGCGAATCAGGAGTTGAAAATAAATTTACTGAGTTCTTTGCTTCTGGCTATTTGCTTCTGGCTTCTGGCCCTCTTCAAACGCGATTAATTTGCTGGTTGGCTAGTTAGCTTCCCACTGACGTAAAGTACAATCGAAGGAAGCTAACTAGCTAACGGGCAAACCAGCCAACTAGCAAAATCTCCTAAAAGTTACCGTACCATTATTTAAAAACTTCTTGGTAAAGATAATCTATTGTTGTTGAAGCTGATTAAGAATACTGAAGATAAGATTAACCTTTTTTTTTATTTTTACAAAATGAATGAATTACAAAGAATTGCGGCATATTTTCGGGCTTGTTATCAGGTCGATTTCAAAGCCATCAATATTCCCGATTTTTTTGGAAAACAAGTAGTTCATCAACTCATCCAACCACAAGGCGATTTACTCACCGGAAAATGGTCCGAAGTTCCCGTGGATTCTGTTTGGGGAAAAAAAATGGAGCAATTACTAGCCGTACATTCTCAAGAAAAAGCCTTGTATGCTGGTGCTTTTTTTCTAAAAGGACGAATGAAGCAATTGGGAAAAAGTCGTAGAATCTTTGCGCCGCTTTATATTTATCCAGTAAATTTATTAGAAAACAATGAAGTATATTATGTAAGTCTAGAAGCAGATAATGCGATTATAAATCCAGCTTTTTTAAGTTATTTAAAAACGGTTAATCCTAATCTAAATATTTCTCAAAATGAGTTTTCTGAAGCGCTCCCAAAAGGATATTTAAAATTTGATGAGATCCATCAACTAGAAACAGCGCTCGCCAAATTGCTTCCGAATCTGGAGATCGGAGAACTCGAAGACTTCCCTGAATTTCCAAACGAAATTGATTTAAAATCACTTGCTGAAAGTCGTAAAAAATTTCCACCACAACAATTAATCGCTGGTTTAGGCATCGGCCTTTTTGACAAACCTTCTGGATCAAGAGGAATCTTAAATGAACTGACAGAACTTTCTGAAGCCACTGCCTTCTCTCCTATTTTAAAAGAGTTTTTCCTAGAAAAAACAACACCTCCTAAAGAAACAACACCGCGTAGAATTTTCACCCCCGTAACACTTAGCGATAATCAAATGGGAATTTTCCACAGTGTAGATAAATATCAAAACAACCTAGTGATCGGCCCTCCAGGTACGGGAAAATCTTTTACCATCGCAGCACTGACGGCCGATCTTATCAGCCACGGAAAATCAGTGCTTATCGCTTCCAGAAATGACCAAGCTGGAAAAGTAATTACGCAAAAAATTGAGGAGGATTTTGGTTTAAAAAATATGGTCATCAAAACGGCTACTGGTCATTTTAAAAATTCGCTCAAAACGCGCCTAACCAATATCACGCAAGGATTAGTGGTGCCACGCGTCTCTCCGAGCAATCTCAATACACTGGCAAATAAGGTTAGTAAACTCTACCAAATCGAGGAAGATTTAGAAAAAAAAATTAGAGCGCAAGCAAAAATGGATATACAAAGAGGGGCTTTCTTTGCTAATTTCAAATCAGGTTTTCTCCAAGGTATCAAAAAGAAAATTATTGAATATAAAGTCAATAATACACGTTTAAAACTATGGGAACTGCTTGATGAATTAAAAAAGAATACACCAAAGAAAATCAAAGCTACTCGGGTATTACAGAAAAAAAGCACGGAATTTTATCTCTATGATGCGATTTCAAAAGATAGAAAATCATTAGAGAAAATGATCAGTGGATTAGAAATGAAAAGTGGAAATCTAATGCAAGAACAATTTATGGAGATCGATTTTAGAGTCATCTTACGTGCCTTACCTGCTTGGGTAGTCAACGCAGTGGATGTACATAAATCTTTGCCATTAATTCCTGAGCTTTTTGATGTTGTCATTATCGATGAAGCAACTCAATGTGATATCGCGAGCTCTATTCCACTTTTACAACGAGCAAAAAAAGCCATCGTCGTAGGCGACTCCAAACAGCTTCGTCATCTCTCTTTTTTATCTGGTGATCAACAAAGAAAATTTGCAGAGCAACACCAAGTAAGCCACCTTCCACAAAAGAAAATTGATTACCGAAATTCTAGTTTACTCGACCTCGTTTCTAGTACGTTACAGAGCCAAGAACAAGTTCATTTTTTAGATGAACATTATCGTAGCATGCCGGATATTATCGCTTTCAGTAATCAGCATTTTTACGAAAATCGACTAAAAGTGATGACCGCCAATCCTATTTCAAAAAAAGAAAAAGCGATTTTCCAACACAACCTAACAGGCACCAGAAATGAAAAAGGACAAAACCTAGTAGAAGCCACTGCCATTCTAACATTTATCCAAACCATTATTAAAAAAGAAGAAACCTTATCTAGAAAACTCTGCCAATCCATTGGGGTACTTTCTCCGTTTCGAGCACAGGTGACACTTTTACGAAGTATGATTAGTAAGGCCATTACTGCTCAAAATATTCGACGACATCAATTGCTCATCGGAACGCCCCACCAATTTCAAGGAGAAGAAAGAGACTTAATGTTTTTATCTTTTGCCGTGGACAAAGACACCCATCCTTCTACTTATTTATATTTAAATAGACCAGATGTTTTTAACGTCAGTATTACCCGAGCTCGATTGGCCCAACATCTTTTTTTCTCGGTCTCTCCTCAAGAACTTCCCACCAACTATTTATTGACACAATATCTACAAGCAACAAAAGAAAATTTAACGGTTGACCATCCCAAAGAAAACGAAGAGGATGAATTTATAACGGAAGTAATTTCTGTTTTAAAAGAATGGAACATCACGAAAATTTTCCCAAACTATTCGATCGCAGGAATTGAAGTAGATATCGTTGTTGTTTACCACGAAAAGACTTTCTGTATCGACCTTGTAGGATATCCGGGAGACTTTGAAGATAGCTGGCCAGTAAATCGTATTAAATTAATGAGCCGAATCGGTATTCAAACTTTTACTTTGCCTTATACTGCTTGGTGCACAGATAAAGCAAAAACAACGGATGCATTATTTTATTTTCTAAATAAAGCTGTGTGAAATTAGTAGCTCAAGACCATGCAGACAGAATGATAGAAAATGTATCTCATTGAGAAAATACGATAGAAGTGTTTGAATTTGATTTTGAACTTGCGCTTGAATTTGAGAAAATAAAAAAGCCATAGCCTAATAAGCACTCCAAAATTGTTCATTTCCGAACACTTACCGTTCACTTTCGAACGAATCACAGATGTTAAAATAGTTGGTTTATATACGTAAAGAGTTGATGGACAAGTTATTACTAAATCTGGCACGCCCATTGAAAGTGTAGAGGAAAAACGACTACCATGATCCAACTCCGAAATTTAGAAAAATATTTTCGCGCTGGTTTACGAAAAACCTATATTCTGCGCGATATCTCCCTGGATATTCAAGAGGGCGAATTTGTCACCATCATGGGTCCGAGCGGTGCAGGAAAATCTACCCTCCTCAATACCATCGGGATGCTAGAAAAACCAGAAAATGGTGCTTATGATTTTTTAGGCGAACCTGTTTTTAAATTAAAAGAACGCCGCCGACAGGAACTCCACAAACAATATATGGGGTTTATCTTTCAAGCCTATCACTTGATCGATGAACTAACGGTCTATGAAAATATCGAGACCCCATTACTCTATCGCAATATCAAATCCGCTGATCGTAAAAGTATGGTCGCTGAAGTATTAGATCGATTTAATATGGTGGCCAAAAAAGATTTATTCCCAGCACAACTCTCTGGCGGACAACAACAACTCGTCGGTGTAGCGCGCGCCATCATTCACAAACCTCGATTATTACTAGCTGACGAACCGACCGGAAATTTACATACCGAACAAGCGGAACAGATCATGGAACTATTTCAAAAACTGAATCAAGAAGGCATTACCATCGTTCAGGTTACGCATTCAGAAAAAAATGCAGCATACGGTTCTCGGACCGTTCGTATCCTAGATGGCTTTATAAAATCCGACGAAAAAGTTAAAAAATCAGCATCTGTCTAAAAAACAATTCGCTTACGTAACTAACTGTTATCTTTAATCGTCTTTCTTTTTTATGTTGATTTGTTGAACCGTTGATTTGTTGAAAATCATCTATACTCAATAAGAAAAGTTCTTTAAAAAAACGAAAAAGTTTTACACCTATAAGTTTTTTACTTTTTTAGAATCAAATCAACGATTAAACGATTAAACAAATCAACCATTAAACAACCAATAATCCACTCAAAAAATAAAATTATGAAAACCCGATTGCTCTTTTTGCTTTTCTCTGCATTCTTCTCCTTAGAATCTGCTGCTCAGGATGTTCAAACTCGTTCGCTTCCTTTTTTTAATAAAATAAGCTACGAAGGTTATGGTAGTATTTTTCTAGAACCATCGGATAGTCCTGCGATCAAAGTGCAGTCTTCTGCCGATTATACTTCTGAGCATGTACGCACGGAAGTTCGAGATGAAACCCTTTATGTATGGTATGATTTCAAGACAGCCAACCAAGGTCCATTCGATCACCAACGCATCGATGTTTATCTTTACTATCCTGAATTAACGCATCTTGAGTTGAATGGTAAAATCCGAGTAGATGGTATCCAACCTGTTTCTACTGAAAATTTTTCGATTATCGCTACTGGAAATATTGATCTGCGTCTACCCATTGAAGCTAAGCAGCTTGACGCTCAGTTTACCGGACAAATCAACGCAGCATTAACAGGGAAAGTCAACCACGAAAAGATTCAATTTACGGGCCGAGGTTCTATCAACACCCTCGAATTACATGCAAAAACGGCTCAGATTCATACAGATGGAAAAGCAGAAATTTATATGCCTTATATCGAATCTATGCAGGCAATCGCAGCGGGGATGTCCGAGATTATCTACCGAAATAATCCAGCACTCAGGGTAAGTAAAACAACGCCTAAGTCTATCAAAC
>CALGJS010000474.1 GCA_937927835.1 uncultured Saprospiraceae bacterium
ATTGGAGAGACGATTTTTATCGTCACCATCTTTACGGCTCCTTCGATTGCGCAGTATCGTAAGATGTTGGAATCTCAATATCCAGATGCGATCAATCGTGTTTTTAATCAAAAAAATAAAACGGTTAACCAAAAAGCGGAAATAGCAAAACTAACCTTCGCCGATTTTGAACACTTTAGAACGATCATTCCGAAGTTGCCGAAGTCGTCACATAAGGTTTCTACCAAAAAGAATAAACGCGCGATTTTTATTTTGGCGCCACCTCGATCAGGGACTTCCTTATTGCGAATTATGTTAGCGGGACATCCCGGAATTTTTGCTGCCAACGAATTGCAATTACTCGGCTTTCAGAATCTTCAACAACGCGCATCTGCGTATTCAAATAAATTTGCACTCTGGAAAGAAGGACTCGTTCGTACCGTCATGGAATTGGAAAATTGCAATGCAGAAACCGCTAAGTCTATTATCCAAAAAGCAGAAGAAACTGCTACTTCGACACAGGCATTTTATCAATATTTACAAGAAAAAATTCAAGATCAGATTTTAGTTGATAAATCTCCTTCCTATGCATTGGATTTGGATATTCTAGAAAAAGCAGAAAGCGATTTTGAAGATCCTATTTTTATTCAACTAGTTCGACATCCTTATGCGATGGTGCGTTCTTTTGAAAAAATGCGAATGTCGCAAGTCATGTACTTAGAAGATCATGATTTTGCACCAAGACAAGTAGGAGAACTGATTTGGATAGAATCACATCGAGTCATTAATACGTTTTTTAATCGGGTACCAGATCATCGAAAGTTCCAAATCAATTACGAAGATTTAGTGACGGATCCGAAACAGGTGATGGAAAGTTTTTGTAAGAAAACGGGAATTCCATTTGATGAAAATCTAATCCGTCCTTATCAAGGTCTTGATCAAAAAATGACGGATGGAATCTATGATGATTCTAAACCGATGGGTGATATTAATTTATTAGAACACGGTAAAATAAAAGCAGACTTAGCTAAGAAAAGTGAAGCCGTAGTAAATGATAATTTTCTCAGTGACGCTACTTGGGAAACCGCAAAGCAATTGGGCTATCAAAATCCTTCGGAAAAAATAGAGGGTAACCGAAATAATAGGGGAGAACAACCTGCAGACGACAGCATTGCCATTATCGGAATGGCCGTTCGTTTACCAGGCGCAAAAAACATTGCTGAATTTTGGGATAATCTAAAAACGGGCAGAGATGTTAGTAAGTTGTTTACAAATGAGGAATTAATTGCTGCGGGCATTTCGCCAGCAACTTTTAATGATCCTGATTATGTACGTCGTGGCATGCCGTTGGAAAATACAGATTGTTTTGATGCGACCTTTTTTGGCTACCATCCAAAAGAAGCGGCACTAATGGATCCACAACATCGAATTTATTTACAAACTGCTTATGCTGCCTTACAAGATGCTGGAATTGATCCCGAAAATCACGAAAAACGAATTGGTGTTTTTGGCGGTACCGCTAGAAATACCTATTTGGTCAACAATGTAATTACCCATCCAAACTATTTTAAGTCTATTGATGATTTTCAATTAGGAATTACGTTAGAGAAAGATTTTCCAGCGACGCGTGTTGCCTATAAATTAAATCTCAGAGGTCCAGCCATTAATATTCAAACTGCTTGTTCCAGTAGTGGAGTAGCGCTTCACCTTGCGTGTCAAAGTATTCGCAATGGAGATTGTGATATTGCGATTGTAGGTGGTGGTAGAATTCAACCACCTTTTGCGGGACATTTACATAAAGAAGGACACGCGCTTTCCCCCGATGGGTATTGTCGAACCTTCGATGCAGATGCCAATGGAATGGTGCGAGGAAATGGAATGAGTTTTATTGTGATCAAAAAATTATCGGATGCCATCGCAGATCAAGAACAAGTTCATGGCTTGATTCGATCGACTGCGATCAATAATGATGGACAAGATAAAATCGGTTTTACCGCTCCCGGAATTGCTGGACAATCGACGGCAATCATGGATGCTTACCGACGAGGAGAGATTGATCCGAACACGATTAGCTATATCGAATGTCATGGAACTGGAACGCCGATTGGTGATCCCGTAGAATTGGCAGGATTGACAACTGCCTTCAGAGCCTTTACCGATAAAAAACAATTTTGCGCCATCGGTTCTGTAAAAACCAACGTCGGACATTTGGATGCAGGAGCTTGTGTTACCGGAATTATAAAAACCATATTGGCGATGAAGCACGAACAGCTTCCTGCCTCTTTGCATTATAAAACACCCAACCCTCAAATAAATTTTAAGGACAGTCCTTTTTATGTCAATGATCAATTGACGGATTGGAAACGAGGAGCGTCTCCCCGTCGAGCAGGTGTGAGTTCCTTTGGATTAGGTGGTACCAATGCACATATCGTATTGGAAGAAGCACCGCTGATTAAAGAAAAAACGCGATCACGGTCTCAGCATTTAATTACACTTTCGGCAAAGACCTCCGAAGCTTTATCTGAAGTAGAATCAGATTTATTAACATTCTTAAAAGAAAATCCAGCAGTTGCTCCAGGTCGGGTTGCAGCTACGTTACAACTAGGACGTTCTGATTTTAAACATCGAACGAGCTTAGTTGGTGCCTCCGTAAAAGAGCTGACTAGTATTCTAGAACAACGAGATCCTACCCGACTTTTTTCAACGTCTGTTGAAGCACCAAAAAAGGTGGTCTTTATGTTCCCAGGAGGCGGATCGCAGCATACCAATATGGGGAAAGATTTATATCAGGAAGAAGCGGTGTTTCGACAAACCGTTAATGAATGTTTAGCTTTATTAAAGAATGAATATCAACTAGATCTAAAGGATAAACTTTATCCAGACCATAACCGACTGGAACCGATTTTAGATCCACTCGCTGGAATTACCTTGTTATTTACCGTAGAATATGCGACGGCCAAATTATTGATGTCTTGGGGAATTCAGCCTACGGCGATGATTGGTCATAGTCTGGGAGAATATACGGCGGCTACTTTATCTGGATTGATGAGTTTGGAAGCAGCGATGGGAATGGTGGCTACGAGAGGGAAATTATTTTTGAGATTAGAAGAAGGTGGAATGTTGAGTATCGGAATGACACCCGACGAACTGGAACCTTATCTAACTAAAGAAATTGATTACGCTGCGATTAACAAACCAAATCAAGTGGTGGTTTCTGGTCGAGCTTCCGCAATTGATAAACTGAAAGAAAAATTAACTGCTGCTGAGATTCATGCCACGCGACCACATATTAAAGTAGCGGCACACTCTCAAATGATCGATCCAATTTTACCTGCTTTTGAAAAATATTTAAAGACGGTAGCATTTGGCGAATTAACCATTCCAGTGATGTCAAATGTTTGTGGCAATTGGATGAAATCTATAGAAGCTGCCAAGCCGGAATACTGGCTCAGCCATCTTCGACAAACCGTCAATTTTTCAGATGGTATTCGACATATGCTGTCTATGGAGAATACTATTTTATTGGAAGTAGGTCCTGGACAAACGCTCAGTACTTTTGCCCGACAACATCCAGATCGAAAATTAGAAACGGCTATTTTTGCAAGTTTAAAACATCCAAAAGAAACGATTAACGATCAGGCTTTTTTACTAAAAAATATAGGACGGCTATGGCTGTCTGGTCTTCATATAAATTGGAAAACATTTAATCAATATTATCCCCTGCCACGGATTTCTTTACCGACTTATCCTTTTGCAAATCAACGACATTGGCTGGAAGCAAAGCCACTACCTGGTACGGTAGAAATAGCGTCGCTCGCAGAAAATATTTCGATAACGGAAACTAATTTTACTACGCAACTGAACCAACCGCAGATGGAACGTAAAGACTTACTAACAGAAAAAATAAAAGAGATCTTCCACGACTTGAGCGGCATCCCCGTTCAGCAAATGGATGTACATGCTAGCTTTTTAGAACTTGGATTTGACTCTCTGTTTTTGACGCAAGCTACTTCAAAAATAAAAAAGGCATTTAAAATAAAATTAAGTTTTAGACAACTTTTTGAAGAGGCACCCAATATTGATACGCTAGCAAAATACGTAGATGACAAGCTGACACCCGATGCACTCCAAGAGGAATTGAATCAAAAAAATACAGCATTGGCTCCACCAAAGCTGGCGACGAATGCCCTTCCTCCAAACGCAACTAGTCCCGTGGCACCGATGCCCATACCGATGGCGCCACCTATAAATCTGCCAGCCGTTAATCCACTAGCTCCTAACGCAGTGACATCTGGAATGGAAGCTTTAATACAGCAGCAGCTAAATTTAATGCAACAACAATTGGCGCTCTTGTCTGGACAAAATGCAACGGTACCAACTGCTGGTCTTCCAGTTACACCGACTACGTCAACTACGCCATTGGCTACCCAATCCGAATTAGGAATTGTAGAGAAAACAGTGGTTCCTCCTGGAAACAAAGTAGTGACAACACCTAAAAAAGAAAAGTCAGAAGGAATGGCTTTTGGTCCTTGGGCACCTTTGGATAAACGATCTAGAGAAGATCTTACGGAGCGAGAAATAAAATATTTAGATGAACTGATTCATAATTATACCACTAAAACAAAAGGCTCTCAGCAACTGACCAATCGTCAGCGACCTTACCTAGCAGATCCACGAGCGATTAGTGGATTTACGACTTTGTGGAAAGATATGATTTATCAAATTGCGGTGGAACGTTCGAAGGGCGCTAAGCTTTGGGACGTGGATGGTAATGAATATGTGGATTACCGAAGTGCATTTGGAATTAGCTTGTTTGGTCATACCCCAGACTTTATTCAAAAAGCAGTGGCAGAGCAATTAGAAAAAGGAATTGAATTGGGAGTATTAACGCCTTTGGCAGAAAAGGTCGCAAAACTTTTATGTGAAATAACTGGTTGTGAAAGATCTACTTTAGTAAATACCGGATCGGAAGCAATTTCCGCGGCAATTCGAGTAGCTCGGACGGTGACGGATAAAGAACGATTGATTGTTTTTAGTGGAGACTATCATGGTATCATAGATGAGATGTTGGTGAAAGGAATTAATCGAAATGGAAAGGTTGTTCCAGTGCCGATTGCTCCGGGTATCCCACATTGGGCGGTAGACCAAGTGATCGTTTTGGATTATGATGATCCGGAAGTATTGGATAAAATTCGTGCCCATGCGGACGAAGTGGCGGCAGTGATTATAGAACCAGTGCAACCCAATAATCCTCATATGCAAAGAGGACCGCTTTTTCACGAGATCCGAAAAATTTGTACGGAACACGAGATGGCGATGGTTTTCGATGAAATGATTACGGGTTTTAGAGTAGCACCCGGTGGTGCGCAAGAATGGTTTGATATTGAAGTGGATATTGTTGCTTATGGTAAAATTCTTTCTGGTGGATTACCAATGGCTGCGGTCGCTGGAAAACGTAAATACATGGATGCCTTTGACGGTGGTGCTTGGAATTATGGAGATGATTCGGTGCCAGAAGTAGGTGTTACTTTCTTTGGTGGAACCTTTGTAAAACATCCACTAAGTTTGGCTTCTGCACACGCTGCCTTGCTAGAGATTAAGCGAGGAGGGCAGCCGATGTATAATGAATTAAACGCTAAGACCGCTCGCTTTGCAGAACGATTGAGAGCGTTGTTTTTAGAAACGAAAGTTCCGTTGCAAGTACTAAGTTGCGCATCAGTAGTGACCATTAAATTATTACAAAAAAATCCATTAGGAAAATTGTTCTTCTATTATTTAAGAATGAAAGGAGTACATCTAATGGAAAAGGCTGGACTTATTTCTACTGCGCATACCCAAGAAGATTTAGACTTTACTTACGATACGATTGTAGAGACTATTCGAGAAATGCAAACCGCTGGATTTTTCCCATTGACGGTTACAGAAGATGCGCCGGATATGAACGTAATTATTTATCCACCAAATAAATGTGAGCAGCGAAAAAAAGATCTGGCGAATTTTGGGGTTGATCTGAATGAAAAAAAAAAGCTACCACTAACAGAAGGACAAAAAGAAGTTTGGGTTGAACAAAGATTGAGCGACGGAGCAGCGGCCGCCTACAACCTAAGTAGCAATGTTCGATTAGCAGGAAGTTTATTAGTCAAAGATTTACAAGATGCCTTGACTTTATTAGTGGAACGGCATGAAGCACTTCGATCTACTTATGATCCTGATACGACCAACTTGATCGTACATGCAAAAGTTGAACAAGCTTTTCCGTTGGTTGATTTATCGGATCTGTCACGAGAAGAAAAATCACAAGCGTTCCAATCTTATTTAGATATCGAGTCGGAACAACCGATGGATATTTTTTCGGGGCCTTTATTTCGAGCAACGATCATCCGATTAGAACCCAATCTTCACCATTTAATAATGACGGCTCATCATGGTGTTGCGGATGGTTATTCTTGTGGTGTATTGGTGAGCGATCTCGCTAAATTATATGAACAAGTTGCTAGTGGAGTGACGCCTAATTTGCCTGCTCCAAAACAGATCAGTGATTATCTAACTGAACAGGATGCTTATCGCACGAGCGAAGAATATCAAGAAGCAGAATCTTATTGGTTAGGTGAGTTTTTAGAAGATATTCCGGTACTGGATTTTCCGACGGATCGTTTACGACCTGCACAAAAAACATATGGTGCGAGTTGCGAAAAGATAAGTATTGATCATGAATTATTTGGTCAACTCAAACAATTGTCTATCCAAGAAGGGACAACGATGTTTGTGACGATGTACACTGCCTTTCATACTTTTATTCATCGTCTTTCCGGACAATCTGATTTTGTGTTGGGAATGGTGGCGGCTGGTCAGTCTAATCCAGGTAATGAGGATTTGATTACGCATGCGGTCAGTCTTTTGCCAGTCCGAGTCAAAGTAGGAGCGGATGTTAATTTTTCTACCCATCTTAAAATGGCTAGAGGTAAAATTTTAGATGCTTTTGAAAATCAAAACTATACGCTTGGTTCTTTAGTGAAAAAATTAAATCTACCTAGAGATCTTAGTCGTCAACCGATTATTTCTATCCTCTTCAATATGGATAGTGCGATGGGAGATTTGAAATTTGGGAATCTGGAAACAGACATGAATCCCATTGTCAGAAATTATGAAACCTTTGATATTTTTATCAATGTAAAACCTACG
>CALGJS010000475.1 GCA_937927835.1 uncultured Saprospiraceae bacterium
TGTGGCTGTCCGTTGATCACCATACTACAAGAACCACAGATTCCTTCTCGACAATCGTGTTCGAAGATCACTGGCTCTTTTTTCTGCGTTAGCAAAGACTCGTTTAATACATCCAACATCTCTAGAAAGGACATATGTTCGTCCGCTTCGACTTGGTAAGATTCAAATTTTCCAGCCGTTTTATTATTTGCTTGTTTCCAAATTTTAAGCGTCAGTTTCATATTATTTCATTTAAAAAAATTATAGTGACTATAAAAAATGAGATCACCGATAATTCTAATTTAATTTCAAAATTAATTATGCCTTTGATTTTTTTGCTGGTTGGCCTGTTAGCTATTTGCTAGTTGGCTTCTCGTTTATCTCAATGCAAACGTAAAAAATTACGTTAGAAGAGCGCTAACAAGCTAACTGGCAAACCAGCCAACGAGCAAAAAATATTATTTATAAGATCTAGTTTTTAATTCTACGTTTTCAAATTCTAGGTCCTCGCGGTGTAAAATTGGATCACCACCATTTACCCATTCCCAAGCAGCTACGTAAGCGTACTCGTCGTCTCGACGTTGTGCTTCTCCTCCTTCTGATTGATATTCCTCTCGGAAATGTCCACCACAAGATTCGTTTCGATCCAAGGCATCGACCATCATCAGTTCCCCTAATTCTAAGAAGTCCGCTACCCGAGTTGCCTTCTCTAATTCAGGATTAAATTCATCTTGATTACCAGGTACGAATACATCTTTCCAAAATTCTTCTCGAAGCTCTTGAATTAATTTACGTCCTTTTTGCAGTCCTTCTGCGTTACGCGACATTCCACAATATTCCCACATGATCAATCCTAGACGACGGTGGAAACTTTCCACTGATTGAGAACCATTGATACTTAATAGTTTTTTCAAGCGACCATCTACTTCTTTCTCTGCTTCCATAAAAGCAGGAGAGCTATTGTCGATTTTTGGTGTTCGAATTTCTTTTGATAAAAATTGACCAATCGTATAAGGAATTACGAAGTATCCATCCGCTAGTCCTTGCATCAATGCGGACGCACCTAAACGGTTTGCACCATGATCAGAGAAGTTACATTCACCGAGTGCAAACAATCCTGGAATGTTGGTTTCTAAATTATAATCTACCCATAAGCCACCCATTGTGTAGTGTACTGCTGGGAAAATCTTCATTGGAACATCGTAAGGATTTTCTCCGGTGATCTTCTCGTACATTTCGAAAAGGTTACCATATTTAGCTTCGATAACTTTCTTACCGAGTTCTTCAATTTTCTTTGCATCTGGATTATGAATTCCTTTAGAATGCGCTTCAGTCTTTCCGTAACGTTGAATCGCCGAAGCAAAATCAAGGAAAACTGCTAATCCGGTTTTGTTTACACCAAATCCTTCATCACAAGCCACCTTCGCGGCACGAGAAGCAACATCTCTTGGTACCAGATTACCGAAAGCAGGATATCTTCTTTCTAGATAATAATCTCTACGATCTTCTGGAATATCTTTAGCAGACATTCGCTTTTCTCTGATCGCCATTACATCTTCTTTGTGTGCAGGTACCCATACCCGACCATCATTTCTCAAGGACTCTGACATTAAAGTCAACTTAGATTGATAATCACCTGAAACTGGAATACAAGTAGGATGAATCTGTGTATAACAAGGATTGGCCATCAAGGCTCCTCGCTTAGTAGCTCGCCATGCTGCAGATACGTTAGATCCCATGGCATTGGTAGAAAGATAGAATACGTTTCCGTAACCACCGGTTCCTAAAACCACGCAATGTGCACCGAAACGTTCAAGTTCTCCCGTCAAAAGATTACGTGCAATAATACCACGGGCTTTCCCATCTTCAACTACTACGTCCAACATTTCATGTCGGTTATACATCTCTACATTTCCTAATGAAATCTGACGAGACAATGCTTGATAAGCTCCTAATAATAATTGCTGACCCGTTTGTCCTTTTGCATAAAAAGTACGAGACACCTGTACTCCACCAAAAGATCGATTGGCTAGTAGACCACCGTATTCTCGAGCAAAAGGAACACCTTGTGCAACACATTGGTCAATGATGTTTCGGCTTACCTCTGCCAAACGATGTACGTTAGATTCACGGGAGCGATAATCTCCTCCTTTGATGGTATCATAAAACAAACGGAAAACACTGTCTCCATCGTTCTGATAATTTTTTGCAGCATTGATTCCGCCTTGAGCGGCAATACTGTGTGCTCTACGAGGACTATCGTGAAAGGTAAATGCTTTTACGTTGTATCCTAGTTCTCCAAGCGTGGCAGCTGCAGCAGCTCCGGCAAGACCCGTACCTACTACGATGATGTCGATACGACGCTTGTTATTAGGTGCTACCAAATTCATGGTAGAACGGTATTTAGTCCATTTATCGTCGAGGGCTCCTTCTGGAGAATTTGCTTTGAATGGCATATGTCAGCGTATTTTATATTATCTAAAAAAGTAGAAGAAAATAGGAATTATTGCGAATCCTAGTGGAACAAGAATAGAATAAATCAATCCTAGTCCTTTAATTAACGGTGTATACTTTTTATGGTTTAAACCTAAGGTCTGAAAAGAACTTTGGAAACCATGCTTTAGGTGCAAACCGATAACAATCATTCCTATTACATAAGCGATAACGTATAAAGGATTTTTAAAAGCTACAGCTACTAAAGTATAAAGATCTTTCACTGGTCCAGTTCCTTCATTATAATCGATAGGTGTTACCGTTCCAAATTTCATTCTAAACCAAAACTGCCAGAGGTGTAGGATCAGGAATACCAAAATGATGGTTCCTAGCCAACCCATATATTTAGAAGAAAAGCTAATATTAGGGTTTTTACTAACCGCATAGCGAGTATTTCTAGAACCACTATTTTGCTTCCAAATTAGCAGTCCTTGAATAATATGTAATAAGATACCTCCATAAAGCAAGAAAGAAGTAGCTTTAATAACCGGATTGGTCGTCATGAACTGAGCATAGAGGTTAAATTTTTCTCCACCATCATCCACCAATAGTTGAAGATTTCCAATCAGATGGACTAGTAAAAATTGAATCAAAAAGAGTCCAGTGAGACTCATGATAAGTTTTCGACCGATGGAAGAAGTCAGAAAGTTTGTAATCCAACTCATATTATAGTGCGTTTTGTTAAAAAAGTTAGCCTTAAAGTTTATCTAAATTGGAAATTTGGATAAACTCTTAAAAAATAGTTTTTAGCGTTTCACAAAGCTATTGATTATAACGAATATACCCAATAATGTTTGGAGAATGGGCTCGCAGACAGTCTATTTAGAATTAATCTAATTAATATATTCGACTTTTATTTTAATTGAAAAACGGAAGTTCGGAACATTAAAGGTATTCGATCCTTTTAGATTATCTTTGTGAAATATCTAATTAAATATCGTATGACTAAAATAAATAAAGTCCGATTTGGTGAATTTCTTAAAAAATTTCCCATCGTTGAATTACCCGTTACCATTGGAGAAGAAACCCATTTAGAATTTAGCCGAATCAATGATCCATTACCTCAATTGATGATAGATCAGTACATTTTAGGCCCAAAAGACCCAGAGCCAGACGAATTCACGGAATTCATTCCTTGTTTTAGATTAAAAAAGTCGGAAGAATTTGTAGCCATTGTCTATTGGGTTGGTGCTTTATTGGACTATCAATATAAGATGCTAACCTTTAATCGAAAGGGAGTAGAAATAGATCGTAGTACGATTGCTGGAACTAAAGTGATAGAAAACTCGTTATTAACTTCAGTTGCCACGATTGACGAGGAACTAATCATATATATCGCAGCGGGAGAAGCCAATGCGCATACCAATCAATTTGATGCTAGTTCTAGCAAATCTTTTTCCCTAGAAATTTTACCAAACGGAGAAATCGTTTCAGAATAAAATATATTTCGTCTATCAGCGTGGCTTTTTAAAGGAGCCCAAATGACTCCTACCATTTTATAAAAAAATTATGCAAAACAAGAAAAAATCAAAAAACAAAGGACGTAAATTAAGCGCCCGTGATCTAAAAAACGAAGTTTTTAAACTACTTAAGCGTAACGCCCGGAAAAAACTGAATGCCAAGCAAATTATCCGAAAATTAAAAATCACCAATTCTCCTGATGCCGTACAGCACGCATTAGAAGGACTAACAGAAGAAGGAAAATTATTTTCTTTTGGAGATAAATTATACCGACTTGACCGCAACGTCTCTTCTGGTCCTGTCATTACCAAAGAACATCAAGGAGTCGTAGACATCACTCGTAGTGGTGCTGGATATATCATTGTTGATAGTCTAGAAAATGATGTTTATGTACCCGCTAAGTATCTTGGCGGTGCCATGAACGGAGACAAAGTAACGGTTGCTGTTAGCGCGGCACGTGGTCGACGAAAACCTGAAGGAAAAATCACCAAAGTACTAGAACGTGCTTCTGAATTTTTTATCGCTACAATTTCTATTGGACCAAAATATGCGACTGGACTGGTCGAAATTGGTGGTCGTGAATTTGAAGTATTTATCGAACTCGATAATTTACTAGAAGCACAAGATGGAGAAAAGGCAGTTGTAAAAATTACCAAGTGGCCAACTCGAGTTGTTAAGAATATGTTTGGTCGTGTCACCACCGTACTCGGTGCAGCAGGAAGTAACAATATTGAGATGAATGCTATTTTAATTAATAATGGTTTCAACATTGATTTTCCAGAAGAAGTAATAGCAGAGTCTGAAGAATTAAATGATGATCTGGATGAAGCAGAAATTGCTCGACGACGAGACATGCGTAAGGTTACGACCTTTACGATTGACCCCGACACTGCGAAAGATTTTGATGATGCTTTATCTGTTCAAAAACTGGAAAACGGAGATATTGAAATCGGTGTACACATTGCGGATGTTACGCATTATGTTCGTCCGAATACCGCATTAGACAAAGAAGCTTTTAAACGTTCTACTTCTGTTTATTTAGTAGATCGAGTTTGTCCGATGTTACCAGAAAGATTGTCTAATGAACTTTGTTCGTTACGTCCAAACGAGGACAAGTGTACCTTTTCTGCGGTCTTTACTTTTAATGAATCGTATAAAGTAACGAGTCGTTGGTTTGGAAAAACCTTGATTCATTCTGATCGTCGATTTGCTTACGAAGAAGCACAGGAAATTTTAGAAGCAGGTGAAGGAGAATTACATGGAGAGTTATTATTGCTCAATACGATTGCTAAGAAATTACGGAAGAAGAAATTTAAAAACGGTGCGATTGCCTTTGAAGGAGAAGAAGTGAAATTCCGATTAGACGAAGACGGCGTACCAATTGAAGCATATGTAAAAGAGCGAAAAGATGCGCATTTACTAATCGAAGATTTTATGTTGCTTGCTAATCGTGAAGTAGCCACCTTTATGGTGAAAAAATCTAAGGTGGAAATTCCTTATGTTTACCGTGTGCACGATTTACCAGATCCAGATCGAGTAGCAGATTTCGGAAAATTTGCGGCAGAGTTAGGATTTAAAATGACGCTGGATACGCCACGACAGATTGCGGATTCTTTCAATGGACTAGCAAAGGCAGCACGAGAAAATCAAGGATTGCGTTTACTAGAACCTATTGCAATTCGAACGATGGCTAAGGCGATTTATACCACTGAGAATATTGGTCACTATGGTTTAGGGTTTGAAAATTACTCTCACTTTACTTCTCCAATTCGACGATATGCGGATGTACTCGCTCACCGACTTTTACAGAAAAACTTAGGAGAAAAAACACATCGTGAAAACAAAGAAGACCTTGAAGCACGCTGTAAACATATCTCAGCACAAGAGCGAAAAGCGATGACTGCTGAACGAGAATCTATTAAGTACAAACAAGTAGAATTTATTAGTAAGCACATCGGTGAAGAAATGGAAGGTCATATCAGTGGTATGATTGACCGTGGTTTATTTATCGAATTAGCGGGTAGTAAAGCAGAAGGATTGATTGGTTTTGACAAACTGAATGATGCCTTTGATATCGATGAAAGTCGACTAAAAGCTACTGGGCGACGCTCTAAGAAAATTTACAAGATGGGTGATAAAGTGCGAGTAAAAATTCTCGATACGAATATGACGAAGCGACAAATTGAAATGCAATTAATTGAGGAGGATAGTAATGAATAATGTTTGAATGAATAATTAATAATGCCTGCGTGCCGAATAAGGTAGGGCACTTATGATGCGTTGTGAAATTAAACGACTTCATTAGTATCTCATAGAGAATCTTTTTTATTATAAAAAAAGAACTCATAATAATGACAACGGGCTGGCAAATCAACTTTGCTGGCCTGTTGTTATTATATTATTGCATTAACCAAACTGCTTTAATTCGATAAAGCCCTTCTGGTTGTTCTTCCCAACTAATTAAGGAGATAGTTTCTCCGCGAAAGAAGGTTACGTCTTCTCGTTCATATGCTAGTGTAGTTTTGGTGAGTTGAAAAACATGGTTGACATCTGTATTTATCTGATCGATAAATGCCAGAGGAATTTCTTTTTTCGCTTCGATATTTTTTTGAATAAAATTTAAACTATCAAGATCCACGTTTAGATCTAATATTTCTAAAGTTAGGCTAACTGGGCTATCGATCCGTTCCCAATATTTTTTTATGGCAGGTCTGCCGTTGAGTTGATCATTTGGTCCAAACACCATCGCTTCTTCGGTGTAAAATTCAGATAACTTTCCGGGATTACCTTCATCGTATAAGGATTCCATTCGTTGGTTCAGTTCTCGAATTTGCAGAAAAATTTGTTCTGTATTATCAGAATAATTAGAACAAGCGGACCAACAAAAAAACAATAAAAGAAAGCTATGTTTTTTCATATTTTTTTAGAGAAAGGCTGAAGCTAATAAGGTTATTTAAAATTTTCAATTAGTAAAGCGCCTTATCTCCTTTATCTACCCAATTTTTAAAGACTTGTTGACCTTCTGATTGTAAGACTTGCTCCATAGAAATTTTACGCTCGTGAATCGGCAAAGGAATCTCATCATAAATAAAGGCATCATCAAAATTGATATTTGCCGCATCTTCTCTCGAACAAGCATAAAATATTTTATCAGGTCGTGCCCAATAGATCGCACCCAAACACATCGGGCAAGGTTCGCAAGAAGTATAGACAATACATCCATCTAGTTGGTAAGCTCCAATATTTTTACAAGCATCTCGGATTGCGACCACTTCGGCATGTGCCGTAGGGTCATTGGTAGATGTAACTTGGTTGTTACCGCGGCCAATAATTTTTCCATCCTTTACGATGACTGCTCCGAATGGACCTCCATCATTATTACTCATTCCCTTTTGCGCCAGTTCAATAGCTGCGCGCATAAATTCTTGGTGTTGATCGTTCATTATTTATTTTTTGAAAGCCAGTTAGCTGGTTTGCTAGTTGGCCAGTTGGCTTCTCTATATCGCGTTTTTAACCTTAATAGATAGAATACGACGAGATAGAATCATCAAATTATAGTATTCCTTCTTAGAATTTGCTTCCGTTAATATCAGAATCTTATTCCAAAAAATTAATTTTTAGAATAAAAATACCATAATTTAGCGAATCACTACTTAAAATAGTAATTGAGAAACTAATCGCTAAAAACCCTTTTATGGAACCCTTTTTTACCAATGATGCCGTTGTACTTGGATTATTACTGGCTGTATTAGCTGGAATTTTTTATACCTCACACCTGGATCAGCCGGGCTGGAAAAAGTTTTATACTTATGTTCCTGCGCTTTTGCTTTGCTATTTTATTCCTGCCCTACTCCACTGGCCACTGGGTCTTATTGCCGCACATTGGTACGATTATGATTTAGTAGATTTTCTGCAAAAAAATGGTCATGCCATTCCAGACTTGAGTATGTCTTATTCAGAACTAGAGCAATATTTTAAAGATCAAAATCTAAAAAAAGCGACAGATGGCTTTAAGCATCATTCCCAATTATACTTTGTCGCCTCTCGATTTTTGCTGCCAGCATCTCTGGTTTTATTATGTTTAGGAATAGATTTTAAGGGACTCAGGGATTTAGGTTCCAAAGCGTTGATTATGTTTTTGGCTGCCACTGTCGGAATTGTGATCGGTGGTCCACTGGCTTTGCTGATCGTTTTAAATTTACCTTTTGAAATCATTTCTGCTGATGCCGATCAGGTCTGGCGTGGACTGTCTACCGTCGCAGGAAGCTGGATTGGAGGAGGTGCTAATCAGAATGCGATGGCCATTATTTATGAAGTAGATGATGCTCCTATTTTTCCTACGATGATTATTGTGGATGTTGTCGTGGCGAATATCTGGATGGGATTCTTGCTTTACGGTGCAAATATTTCGGACCGAATGGATGCTTGGTTAAAAGCGGATAGTTCAGCTATCGAACGACTTAAAGAATCTGTGGCAACCTATCGAGCGAGCATTCAGCAAATCCCTACTACTACTAGTTTGATGGTTTTAATGGCGGTGGCTTTTGGTGGTGTAGCACTGGCACATTGGGGCGCAGATTCAATTACTGGTTCTATGTCCGCAGAATTAAAAGCAACCTTAAGCAGTTATAGATTGAATTCATTAATGTCCCACTTTTTCTGGTTGATTGTGATTTCAACAACGGTCGGATTGGTTTTATCCTTTACTAAAGCTCGCCGTCTAGAAGGGGTTGGTGCTTCGACTTGGGGATCCATCTTTATCTATATGTTAGTGGTAACGATTGGTATGAAAATGAATCTTGGAGAGGTGTTAGATAACCTAGGATTATTTGCGGTTGGAATTATCTGGATGTTGGTACATATCATCATTCTACTCGTAACGGCAAAAATTATTCGTGCACCGTTTTTCTTTGTAGCTGTGGGTAGTCAGGCCAATGTTGGAGGTGCTGCTTCGGCTCCGGTGGTCGCTTCGGCGTTTAGTCCGTCGTTGGCTCCGGTCGGAGTTTTGATGGCGGTATTGGGATATGCGTTGGGGACGTATGCAGCGATCTTATGTGCGGAGATGATGCGGATGGTGGCGGGAAGTTAGGGAAGGCATTTAGTTTGTTGGTTACTATTGGCACTCTTCTCTCCGTATAATATTCTCTGAATGGTTATGGTGTTTCTGAATGAACTACCCCGAGGCAGAGCCTCGGGGTATCGCAGCCTGCCAAGAGTTAATCAGAATAGCTCTAATTGGCCACGATAAATTTGATGATATTTTTTTCCTTGATTCTGAACATACTTCTGAATCGTTTCTAAATTTGAATATTGACCAACTGTATTGACATAATAACCCGACGTCCAAAATTTACCTCCCCAAAGTTTCTTCTTAACTTCTGGGTGATGCTTAAATATTTTCTTGGCAGTTATACTTTTAACTGTCCTGATTATCTTTGTCGGAGACAAGCTCGGAACACTTTGTATCAAAAAATGAACATGATCTTCATCACTGCCTACCTCAATTATATAAATTTCAAACCGTGCCCCTATTCCTTCACAAACTTTCTTCAATGTTTTTTCAACCGATTTTGTTAATACTTTTTGTCGATATTTTACTGGACATACAAAATGATACAAAAGCAAACTTTTATTATGACTCTTTGTGATATATTTATCTTCCATTTCATAAAGCTAAACATTTTCAAACTTTCGCGGACACCCGAGGCAGAGTCTCGGGGAATTCGTTAGATTAAAATTCATAAAATCTTAATTACGCTTGAATGTAAAACAGAAACACATCCATTGAACAAATTTTATCAATTGTTCTTCCTCTTATACAATTGATTAGCTCCAAAAGATTTGATAAGTTGGTAATCCTTATTGATTTTTAACTTGTCTTTTTTATAAATATAGTAGTAGTCATAAAAAGTATCTTTACGTATTTCTTGATCCCATTTAACTTTATCCACCCTAGGAGCTCGATTTGTAGAAATATAAAAATTAGTAGCTGGCATGAAGCTCCAATGTACTCCAAGCTTAGTGGTTTTCCCTTCTGGTGTTTGTTCGTTAACAAAAAGGATCATTTTTTTTGTATCCTTATCCTGACTCCACTTCCGAGTATAATCAAGCTGAAAAGTTTTTAATGAATGTGCCATTAACAAAAGTGTAACCAGTAGGCATAGATATTTATTATTCCATCTCAGATTCTCCGGAAGGATATTCACTAGCACTGGGAATAATAAACCCAAAAAAGGTGTAAAAACCAATGCCGTTCTATATTCTAAAAAACCAGTACCGAAAAGGGCATGTTGCAAAATAGTACTGATAGCCATTAGAATTATAATCATCAGAATAAAAAAGGCAATCAAAAAAGCAGGTAATTTGTTGCCAGATAAGATTTTTATTAAAACATAGATTCCTCCCAAAAAATAGAATAAACTAACTAAGCCCATAACTATTTCAACTGTATATTGACCTAAAAATTTCATTCCATATATGCCGCTTTTGAACAACGAATAATAGGTATCTTGCCAAAACCCTTTATTACCCCAATGACCTGCAATTTGCAAATCACCAGAGTCATGCAGTCCCTGAAGTGGGATATAAACCAAAACAAACAAAATAATTGTAGCAAAAAAAGGAATAAATAATTTAGAGGTGAAATTTTGATAGAATCTTACAGATGGATCTTTCTTTATAAGTATCAATAATGTAAAAGTAGTGCCCAAAGCAACAAAATAATTTAACCAGACAAAATTGCTATAAACTGCTAAAATTGCAAAACCAAACGCTAAGATACTATATTCTTTTTTATCCATTTCTATCCAACGCAATAATCCATACATGCTTCCAAGCATAAATGCCAAAGCTAAACCATAGCCTCGACCGAAACAAAAAAAGTCAACTTTATACGGCTGGAAATTCAAAGCTACAAATATCAAAAGTGGCAAATGCTGCTTTGCTTTAAAAATCTGACTGATTTTAATAGAAAAAAACAAATAAAGCATAAATGCCAAAAAGTTAGGGAGTCGGACCGCAAATTCAGAATTCCCAAAAAGAGCTACTGATGCTTTCATCAACAAAGTATTAAAAATATGGTTATTCCCGTGAGCAGGGATATTAAATATGATTTCATTAATCGGTTTAGAAGCCCAACTAAGAAAGGTACTCGATTCATCAATCGTCATAGATAAATAGCTTATCTTTATGCCTACATAAATCAATAAAAAAATACTTAAAATAAATTGAATGGTCAAAGTCTTTGGCGCTTTCACAAATATGTATCGTTTTAATAGTTAACCTATAAGTAGATGTAATATACTCCCACTATTTATTAGGTAATAATTAATAAAAAATAAAGTCAAGAAAATTTAAAACTTAAAAAAAATTTTCATCAAAACTTAGTTTAACCCCCTAAAAAGAAAAAATAGAGTTAGCTGGAATTGTATATCACACGATTTAATTGATTCTAAAACTTGCTTCAATTATTTTACAAGTGACAAAAACTACACATATAAATGCAACTAAATACCTACCTTTATTAGAGGTTCACTCTAAGATCAACTAATAGTTTTGGGAGAATTTATTCATAAAAATAAAATAAATCAAAAGTAAGAAATAGCATAACATTGTTTCATGCAAAAAAAGCAGGCAGTCGAGTTTGAGTTAATCAAGACTTACTTCACCTTATCCAACAACTCCAATGTCAGTCGAGGAGGCATTTCGGAGCAGGTTCTTTTGAGAGAAGAACCGAGTCTTTTTTTATCAATGGCTTGATCGGTTTGTTTTTTCTTAGCGCTCTTGGCGCAGAGAATTGCTCCATCAAATGCAACTTGTACTTTATTGACGGTGGCATCAAATGCTTTGTTATCTCCTGCGTCTAAATATCCTTTCATTTCTGTGTTAAGGGCGATAGATTCACTGGCACAATTACAGAAATCTTTGGCTAGTGTTTCGTAATCAAGTTGACTGCTTTTTCCGGTATTACCAGTCGAGTCAGATTGACAAGCGGTCGCAAAAATTAATAAGCAGCAAACAACAAAAATGGACGAAATTCGAATTATCATGTCTGGTAAAAGTTTAAGCGATTTTTTCAACAAAAACGTTATCGGCAAATTTTTTAGAGATGGTTACTTTTTTATCATCAAAAGCGATGAGCATAGATTGATCAAACCCTTGGATGTCTTCTACAAATACTTCACTACTCAGCACAAGACC
>CALGJS010000476.1 GCA_937927835.1 uncultured Saprospiraceae bacterium
GAGGTGATTTTAAAAAATACGGGAAAAAGTGAAATTTACGATGCTCCAAATAAAACACTCTATGTCTTTACCCACTTGAATGGAACATCCTTCTTAAACAAATTTAAATTTAATACAACTAATGCTTTAAATTTAACAGAAGGCGAAAGTCTAAATATTTTTCCTGTTCCCGTTATAGACAAACTTTATTTAGATAATATTGAAAGCTTTAAAACAGCGAATGTTTATGATATAAGTGGAAGGTTTTTGTTTAGTTCAAATCTTAATCAAGGTTTTATTGATACGGAAGCATTACCAAAAGCGACTTATATTTTACAAGTAATCAATGAATCTAAAACGCTGACCGCTAAATTTATTAAGATGTAAATCTGATCATAAATGTCAATCTAGAATTATGAAAAATATCATTAAGCTTCTTGTCTTTGGATGTTTTGTTCTTTTTTACAATCATGGATATTCACAATGCCCTTGTGATGATTTTAAGGTCATTGAATTAAAGGATACCATTCTTTTGGGCGAACCTTCTTTTATATTTAAATTGACTGTTGACTCTAGCCGTTGTAGTGGTGGATACTCTGATTTTTGGTTCATCGATCAGATAGGAGATACGATTAATCAGTATACCGGGTCTGGTATCTGGCTTCCCGATCCATTAAATTCCATCTTTGATACCATGGAATATAGCATTAGATTAAATCCAGGTTACTCAAGTTTTCCAATTGATTTTTCTGGAAATCTTCAAATTTTAGCTCCGGATTGTACCGTCCCATTTACCTATTCAAATTTAACTGCCACAGGAGTTGTTGAATTAGAATCACTTATTAAAATATTTCCTAACCCCTCTAATCATCTAGTTAAAATATCAAATAAATCAGAGGCCGAAATAACTTCTATCGAAATCTATAACGCTAAAGGAAATCTTATTGCCCTTGAAATCGAAAACATTGAAATGATAAATATCAACAGATTGGTGTCTGGGATTTATTATTTAAAATTCTACTCCAAAGAGAGCGTAGTCGCTATTAAAAAATTAGTAAAAAATTAAGTACACTGTGCACTAATTCAATCCAAAATTATGAAAAGAAGAAATATTTTAAAACTACTTCCCTTGTCGGGAACCATTCCTTTTTTTGGTTTTCGACTAACGGAAAATCCACCAACTACAGGATGTGCAACGACCTCGGATATTGAAGGCCCTTTTTATATCGCCGATGCACCTGCTACTACTTCTTTAGCGCCAATTGGTGCAGCCGGAGAAGTTTGTTTTATCACCGGTACCGTATATTACAATGATTGCACGACACCTATAAAAAATGCCTTGGTCGATGTCTGGCATGCCAATGATGGTGGTGGTTATGAAGACGATCATTATCGAGGAAGAGTATGGACGGACGATGGTGGAAACTATTCTTTTCGAACCATCCTTCCCGGAAAATATTTAAATGGAAATCAATTTCGTCCTAGACATTTTCATTATAAGGTTAGTAAAGATGGGAATAATGAATTGACTACTCAAATTTATTTTGAAGGCGATACTTCGATTCCGATTGATCCGTGGGCTTCTAACGAAAGTGCCGCCGAAAGAATTATTCCTTTGACTGTAGATGACTATGAAAATTTGCATGGTGTAGCGAATATTGCTTTAAATATTGCGGCACCAATGACAACGGGAATAGAAGAAGGTGTCAATGAAACTCCGAAACGTTCACACATCCTAAATGTTGTTCCCAATCCATTTAGAGCAAATGGGGTAGTGGAGTTCTTTGTGAAAAATCCTTCCGAAATTTCTTTGGAATGCTATGCTTTAAATGGCAAGATGGTTAAAAAAATAATTGATAAAAAATATTTTACCAGTGGACTAAAGTCAATTGAAATTGATACCAATAATGCGCTAGATTTAAAAATGCCAAGCGGTTTGTATATTCTTCGGTTGCTAGAAAACGATGTACCCACAGATGCGAAACGATTTGTTCTACTTTAAACAATTTTTAAAACATAAAGCTATACATTCTTTGATGATCGGCCTTTCTAATTTTAGAGGCCGATCATTTAATTGGGGGTGTTCAGTAAAGTGTGTCATCTTTGTCGTATTAGCATTGCGTAATACGAAACCGATTAACTAATTAACATTAACTTATATATATGCATTGTTTACTATGTGGTTTAAGTTAATTATCTAGACACAGTTAATTGAACACCCCCTTTAATTTACCAATCTTATTTTCAGATTCCTATTTGATTATTCCCAATTATTCATAGGCTTCTTGTTTTCTTCTCTTTATTGAAAATCTAACTCCATAAAGTACTATTTTTGCCTCACGGATTCATTGAAGATTGACTTTTTAAATTATTGGTCCTTCTTCGAAGGATTTACCAACTTTCCCTGTCTAATCGATAGACGAATCATCATTTACAAAGACATTTCAAGAACTTAAACATGAAAAACCTATTCGTAGCCCTCATTTTCTTATCCTCCTGGAGCCTAACCGCCCAAGAATTCTACGACCTAGAAACCATTCAAACCATCGAAATAGTTTTCAGCCAATCTAACTGGGATCAGATTTTAGATGCAGAAAAAAATAGTACCGAAAATTATACTCTAGCCACTTCCGTAACGATCAACGGAGAAGTATTCGATTCGGTCGGGGTAAAATACAAAGGCAATAGTACCTATAATGCGAACCAAGCTAAGAATCCTTTCCATATCGAATTGGATACTTATAAAGATCATGACTATCAAGGTTATAAAGACATCAAGCTTAGTAACGTGGCGAAAGATCCTTCTTTTTTACGAGAGGTTTTATCTTATCAAATTTTAAGACAGTACATGATTGCCCCACTTTCTAACTACGCAAATGTCTACGTCAACGGAACCTTGATCGGCCTTTATTCTAATTCCGAAGCCATTTCTAAGACCTTCCTTAAAGATAGATTTGGTTCTAAAAATAATACCTTCGTAAAATGTAATCCAATCGGTGGTGCCGGACCTGGCTCGAATGCTTTGCCAAACCTTCGATACTTGGGAGATAATGTTACTAGCTATGATGATGCTTACGAATTAAAATCAGATGATGGTTGGGACGAACTAATCGACCTTTGTGATACTCTTGCAAATCATACGGATGCCATCGAAGATATCTTAGATGTCGATAAGGCACTTTGGATGTTGGCTTTCGATAATGTACTGGTAAATCTAGATAGTTATATCGGTGGGTTTGCACAAAATTATTATTTATACCGCGATGATTATGGTCGCTTCGCTTCCGTAGTTTGGGATTTGAACGAATCTTTTGGAAAGTTTGCTCGGACGGGTAGCGGTAACTTAAATAGTACGGCTGCCAAACAACAAATGAGTCATCTCTTACAAATCAATGATGCGAATTATCCCTTGATTCAAGAATTGTTGGGTGTTCCATTATACCGACGTATGTATTTAGCACACGTAAAAACAATGTTGTTGGAAAATTTCGATAATGATAGTTACTATGAAACAGGATTAATGTTGCAAGATGTGATTAATGAGGCGGTACAAGCAGATAATAATAAATTTTTCACCTATGCTAATTTCCTAGATAACTTAACTGCTGATATCGGTGGTGGTGGTCCTGGAGGTCCTGGAGGTCCTGGTGGCGGTGGTGGAGCTACGCCTGGAATTACGAATCTGATGGATGGTAGAGTAAACTATTTATTAGGACTTTCTGATTTTACCAATGTAGAACCTGTTATTACAGATATTGCTTCTTCCGACCCTGAGCCAACGTTGAATAGCACGATTACCATGACCGCAAATATTACGGATGCGACCGTTGCCTACTTGGGATATCGAACGGAGTTTAGAGCGCCGTTTACGCGAATCGAAATGTATGATGATGGAAATCATAATGACGGTTTAGCGGGTGATGGTGTCTTTGGAACCGATCTATTGATCGAAGACTTTTTTACACAATATTATATTTACGCAGAGAATGATTTAATGGGAAAATTTTCTCCTGTTCGAGCGGAACATGAATTCCATACCTTGACGGCGACTTTAACCAATCCTGTCCTTGGAGATTTGGTTATCAATGAATTTATGGCGTCAAATGATGCTACGGTAGCGGATCAAGATGGAGAATTTGACGATTGGATTGAGTTATATAATAATGGAACAAGTAGTACGATTGATCTTTCTGGATATGCGCTGTCAGATGACGTAGACGATTTGACTAAGTATATTTTTCCAGCAGGTACGATCATCGATCCAGGGGCTTACCTGATCGTTTGGGCAGATGGAGATGAAGATCAAGATGGACTACATGCTGGGTTTAAATTATCTTCTTCTGCGGAATCTATTTTTCTAGTAGATCCGATGATCAATATCATTGATGAAGTAACTTATTTTGATCAAACGACGGATATCACTTACGGTCGATTCCCAAATGGGATTGGAAATTTTCAACAACTAAGACCTACCTTTAATGCAGAGAATGATGTCCTTACAGGAACAGAGGAAATAGCTGAAACGATTTTTTACGACTTCTTTCCTAATCCAACGAATGAAGTTTTAAACTTAAATTTTGATCAGCCAGAAAATATTCAATTACATTTTTATGGAGGGGATGGTCAGATTTATAGAAAGGAATACTTTGCGGATGCTGCCACGGATTTTACCGTTGATATCAGCACTTGGCCTACAGGCATTTATTATGTCCTGATTCAGGCGGAGAACTTTGTGATTAACGAGGTAGTGGTGATTGAGCGATAGAGTGATGGTTTTGGGTTAAAGAGTTTTGAGTTTTGAGTTGATTTAACCCAAAACTCAAAACTCAACGACTCAAAACTTAACTTCCTAATTCATTCTTTAACTCAATTTCCATCTTTCCTAGACGATCACTAATCGAAGTATGCTTTTCTACCATTCTGCCTAATTCAATATTTTCTTCTTTTAACAAATCATCAAAACGATTAAAGTTGGTATCAATTTTCTCTTTGATATTAGCGATATAATCCTTTAATTTTTTATCGACTTCCTCTTCCAATTGTACCCGACCTTTCGAAATCTCCCCTTGGAAACC
>CALGJS010000477.1 GCA_937927835.1 uncultured Saprospiraceae bacterium
TTCAAACTTAAATATTACATTTGATTTATATAGACCTGAAATTATATCTTTTCTAAAGTAAAAAAATAATATGCGACTAATATTTACCATCTTTATCATGCATTTGGCGCTTGGTCTTTTTGCACAGCCTGCCAATGATGAATGTGTTGATCGGATCCAGTTAGGAGAAGTACCACTTTGTCCAGTGATGGGAACATTTACCAATCTAGATGCTACCCCGAGTGTAATTTCAGATGATCCTACGCTTAATAAGCCAGCTTGTTTTAACGGCTCACAACCAGACAACGATGTCTGGTTTTCTTTTATCGTTCCGGCAGATGGAAGTGCTCCCAATTTAATTATTGAAGTGACGCCAACTATGGGAGCGAATGGACCCATCTCTCAGCCACAAATCGCCGCCTATCGTGGAATCTGTGGTGAAGACGAACTAGCGCAAGTAGGTTGTGCTTCGGCAGCCTTTAACGAAGACATGGTTACTCTAGAATTATTTGGATTGAATGCAGGTGATGAGATCTTTTTAAGAATAGAGGATTGGACGGCTTCTGCTACTAATAATGCCGGTGATTTTGCTTTGTGTATAAAAGCACCAGATCCAATATTTAATATTGCCGAAGATGCAGGATCTATGTTATGTAGTGGTCAGCTTTTTGATTCTGGTGGAGCAGATGAAACTTACGATAATAATGAAAATAATGAATTTCAGATCTGTCCTTCTGCCAATTTTTCTTGTATAAACATAGAAATTTCAAGCTATGATATTGAAGCAGGATTCGATGCTTTAAATATATTTGCTGGAAGTTCTACCAGTGATCCACTCTTCTTTACGTTCGATGGCACTGGTGGTCCGACTTCATTTAATGTTTCTTCGACCTGTGTAACCGTACAATTTACCTCAGATGGTTCTATAGTTCGGGATGGATTTGAATTGAACTGGACTTGTACGACGGGGAGTTGTGAAAATCCTTTTAGTACTTGTGGAGATCCAACCAATATCAATTCCTTGCCTTATTCAGAAACAGATCTTACTACTTGTGGAACACTAGATGCGGTAGAAAATGGGCCATGTGATACGCCTGGTTTGTTAGACGGAGAAGATCATGTATTCGCTTATGCTTCTCCTGGAGATGAATGTATCATGGTAGAAGTTAGCAACGCCAATGTCTTAACGGCTTTGTCGATTTATAATGATTGTCCTGATCAAGCAACCGATTGTTTAGGATCAGATGTGACGGCCGTTGGTAGCAACGCAGTAGTCATGGAAACTTATTTAGAAGAACCTGGTATTTACTATATTATCGTTGATAACCCAGATGCTTGTACGGAGTTTGATATTGCGATCAATACGATTACTTGTGCTAATAGTGCACCTGTAACTTGTGAAGATCCAGTGATGGTCAGTGCGATTCCTTTTACAGAGAATGCGAGTACCTGCGCAGCGACTGACTCAGAAGGATCAAACGAATGTTCCGCAGCATCCGGACCTGGTGAAGATTATATCTATGCTTATGAATCCCTTGGTGGAGAATGCTTAACAGTACGCGTAGAAAATGCAGGAATTGGCACAACGGTTTCTGCCTTGAATGGTTGTAGCAGTGATGATCCAGACTGTTTTGGATTTTCAGAAGTGACGACAGGAGATACCGCAGTTATTCAATTGGTTCGAATTACCGATCCTGGTACTTATTATTTTGTAGTAGAAGCGCCTCAAGGCTGTGGTAGTTTTGATATTGAAATTTCTCCAGTAGGATGTCCAATTTCATTACCACCAGCGGTAGATTGTGAAAATGCCTTAAATATTAATGGTTGTGGAAATCAGCCACAGATTATTAATGTTGATCAGATGTCTTCTGATGACGAAACTGCTTTTCAGGTGGGAGTCAATGATGGTTGTTGGTCCGGTACAGGACAAGCACGATATACTTGGTTTAACTTTCAGGCTCAGGTGGATGGTAATTTTGGCTTTTTAGCAAATAATGCAGAAGACCCAACGATATCCGATATCGATATTCAAGTATGGGGCCCTTATAGCTCTGAGGAATTAGCGTGTGATTTTATGCGGACGAATCAACCGATTCGAAGTACCTATGCAGCTCCTCGTGTTCCAAACTTAACTGGATTGACGGATGTGCATCCTGCAACTGGGGAGGCAATTACAGATATTTGTGAGGGTGCTGGAGGAGATGCCTATGTTTCTACGATTCCAGTCCTACAAGGAGAATGGTATTTGGTCCTTGTGAATGACTTTTCAGGGACGATTGAAATGGGTGGAATCAATATGGATTTTAGTGATACGACTCCTGGCGTTCTAGCAGAATTCGGACAAATGGCTACGATTAGCCAGGACACCGTTACCTGTCCGGGAAGTCCAGTAATGCTTGAAGCAGGAGGTGGCTTGGCTTATAATTGGATCAATAGTGAAGACGGCTTAAGTTGTAGTACTTGTCCTAATCCAATGGCAACGGTTACCGAAACGACTGAGTTCAGTGTTATCGTCAGTGATGCTTGTAATATGGATACCTTGACGGTCAAGGTGGCACTCATCGAAGCAATGGCTGGAGAAGATCAAGTGGCTTGTGATGGAGAACCCATCGAGCTGTCCGGTCGTCCAACCGCAGCTGGTGCAGGAGGTTTTTGGACTGGGGCGGTTAATGCTCTTAGTTGTGTTAATTGTAGTAATCCAAGTGTTGATACCCAATTATTAGGCCCAGGAGAATTTTCTTTTATTTATCAAGCAGGTGGTACAGAATGTACTAGTATGGATACGGTAATGATAACGATCTTAGATGCAGTAGCACCAGATTATACGATCTTACCTAATACCAATTCTTGTGAAGAATTATCGGTAGAGCTAGGTGGACCAGCCGATCCAAATGCCAGCTATTCCTGGACGTCTAACCCTCCTGGATTTACTTCTACGGATTCAAATCCATCTGTTACTGTAACAGAAACAATTACTTATTACTTAGAAGTATCCAATCAAACTTGTCCGCGTGTTTTAATGGATAGTGTTACGATTATGGTGGGTAGTGAAGTAGTTCTTCCAATGCTGGAGGACCAGGAACTTTGTGAAGGCGAAAGCTATTTTTTAAGTGGAAGTCCTCAATCAGGTGTTACATATAGCTGGTCTCCAATGGTGGGAGTTGGTAATCCTAATAGTTTGAGTACCAGTTTTAATCCGGCAGAGACAACGGTTTACACGCTGACCACTTCTCAGGATGGTTGTATTTCCGAAACCAGTTTTACCATCACCGTAGTGAATGATGTCCCGATGTTTCAGGTTACAGAAGATCTCTCTGCCTGTGTTGGAACCGAAGTCGTGCTGGATGCGGTCAGTAATATTCCGGGTACTTATCTCTGGTCTGATGGCTCCGTCGGAGGATCGATTATAACCAATACGATTATTCAAGATGTCAGTTTTACCGTGACCTTTACTCCTGCTAGCTCTTGTTTCTCTTCCGTTACAGAGACGATCAATATTATGGCGCTGGGAACACCGGAAATTGATCCACTTCCGACGCCGGACATTTGTTCTGCGGATGGGTATCAATTGAGTGGTTTGACGGTACAGCCAGGAGTTATGTATACTTGGACGCCTTCAACTGGTGTTTCAAATCCAAACGAATTAAACACTGATTTTAATCCAACGGATACGATTACCTATCAAGTGATTGGTGCCGTAGGTGCTTGTGCGGATACGGCTTTCTTTACACTCAACGTTCAGGAGTCGCCGGTCATATCGGCTGATCCTGTGGTAGCCGTTTGTCCCGGATCAGATGTTACTCTTGTTGCCAGTGCCAATCTTCCCGGAGAATTTACCTGGAGTCCCGGAGGACAGATAGGTCCGGAAATTACGATTATGGATGTCAATGCAACTTTGACTTTTACCGCTGATTTTATTGCGGATAATGGCTGTACGGTTGATGGAACTATGGTGACTATGGAAGTAATTGATGCCCCAGAAATTGATGATCTGGATGATCAGTCGATTTGTACAGACGACGAGCCATTTGAGTTGAGTGGTTTAACAGAGCAACCCGGCGTAAATTATTCCTGGACGCCAGCGACAGGCGTTGGGAATCCAACTGCGTTAAATAATATTTTTAATCCAACGGAAACGACAACTTATGAAATAACTGCGACAGCAGGAGATTGTAGTGATACCCAAAGTTTTACAATTATGGTAAATGAAACACCCGTATTGACGGCTTCTGAAATACCTCCTGCTTGTCCTGGTTCAGATGTTACGCTTTATGCCAGTTCCACGGTTCCGGGAGAATTTACTTGGAATCCATTTGATTTAACTGGATCAGAAGTTACGATAGAGAATGTCAATACTACTTTGAGTTTTACGGCTAATTTTGTTGCTGATAATGGATGTCCGGTGGATGGAATTATGGTGGAAATGGAAGTACTTTCTGGAATAGAAATTATAGATATTATGGCAACACCAGAGATGGATATCGTAGAAGGAGATATGGTTGAACTAGTCGTAACGACTGAACCAGATAGTGCGATTACTTATAGTTGGAGTAGTGGTGGTGTAGGAGTTATGGAAATGGTTACTCCGTTAGAAACGCCAGAGAGTTGGTACACGGTAACGGTGACTGAACCGAATGGTTGTACAGCTGAACTAGCGAAAAAACTAGACGTTGAGGAAGCTAAAAATGGTATTCCAAATGCCTTTATTCCAGGTAGTCGATCAGATATTAATAATATCTTTCAGGTTGAAATTACGGGTGGAAATATTGAAGTGATCAGTATGAAAATCTGGAATCGTTTTGGTGATTTGGTCCATGAAGGATTTGGTACTAGCCACGGATGGAATGGCTTGATTGATGGTAAATTGGCACCTTCGGATGTTTACCTATATATCACAGAAATTCGAGAACCGGATGGAACACTTATCAAAAAGCAGGGCGATGTGACCTTGATAAGATAAAGAGTGATTTCAAGCGCAAGAACAAATTCAAAATCAAGCGCAAAAAAAA
>CALGJS010000478.1 GCA_937927835.1 uncultured Saprospiraceae bacterium
CAAATATATAACGAAAAATTCGTTTATACAACTATTTAACACGTTTTATAACGTATTTATACGTTTAATAATGATTTTACCCTGAATTTTTTAAAAATTATGGAATAGAGAACTAAAATAAAATAAGAATACCTGCATTGAATCGTTCCAATGCAGGTATCACTAAAAAAGAATTCGGATGAGGTTTAATCTACATATTCGACTACTCGCTTAAAGCGAAAGCCAACGGTAAGCTCAATAGAGTTATTACGGATGTTGAGTTCAGGAATTTGTCGATCGTTATTACCAGTAAAAGTGTTGAAAGCATTGCTGAAGGCTGGTTGGAAATATTGTTTAGTGAAATCTGGGTTGACGGTCAATTCAATGGTAGCGTCAATAAAGTCGCTAAGAGGTAATTCAAAACCACCGCCAAAAATGAATCCAAAGGTAAAGTCTCTGACACCTGGTTCGGATGGAAAACCGCTTTGGACACTAGGTGGAAAATCTTGAAATTGATCGAGACTATTATCTAAATTATATTCTCCTCTCAGTCCTAAAAGATAATAAAAATTGCCTGGAGGAGCTGAGAATCTTTGTTTAACTCCAACGGCTAATCCTAGATTTTGAAAATCGTATTTGGTGGTATTACCGTTGAAGGTACGAGGTGCTCCTGTGGTGAAATCAGTGTAATTAAATCTTCTAATTCGAACTGCGCTTCCACGATTGTGATAACCGGCTTGCGCAAAAATAGAAACCTCTCCTTCTTCTGCTAAAGATTCTACCGAAGCGATAAAGTGATAAGCAAATAGGGCTTCCCGTTCTGAATTATCCCATTTTTGAAATGCCATGGTGGGGCCTCCTTTAATTCCGAAAGCCACTCCTTGTGTGTTTCCAGATGTTAGACAGAAAGTTATCAAAGAAATAAAAGCTAAAATTCGAATCATTGTATTTTAATTTTTTCAATAAAAAAGAATCAGGAAATAAAATCTATTACTTAACTCGTAAATTTTGTCCAACTGAAATAATATTGGAACGCATTTGATTGAGTAAACGAATATCTGCTACCGAGGTACCATAATATTTTGAGAGTTTATATAGTGTATCTCCTTTTACGACTCTATGATAAATGGGTTGCGCCGTTGGCAAATCATCATCAAAAGGGTCGAAGGTTTCATTTGTATCGATTTCGTCACCTGTTTCAAATTCGATCTCATCGCTTTCGACAGGATCTTCTGTTTTGACATCAGGGACAGACGGATTGGTCTGTTGATCTTTCTTTGGTGGACGGTTATCTTTTGTAGGTTCAATAAAATCCTTTTCAGGAACATCAGAACTACGAACGGTTTTCGGTTTTTTACTTTTACTAATTCTCCAACCTCTTAATTTGATCAGACTACCTACCGCAGGTTCTTGGTTGTCTCCAATCCGATTTCGTTTTCGAAGTTTTTTTACCTTGACCCCATAAATTTGAGAAATATAATAAAGGGTTTCTCCTTCACGAACCTGATGATATTTTCTTTTACCACGGAAGGCGTTTCGCTTTTTCTGCAGATAAACCCGAGAGTTGACGGCAATGTCCTGGGTAGGCCGAACGAGTTTATCATTGAATTTTAGAATATTTTTGGTTTTGACACCTGTTCTATTAGCAATTTCCAGTGGTGTATCGTTTTTTTCGGCTAGCACCATTTTTACATCATTCAAAAACAAGAGTCCCGAATCTTCTACTTCTATCTCTTCTTTTGCAACTTCTTCCACAGGTGTATCATCTGGATAACGATCATCATCTGGTAGATCTATTTCTGGCGCTGCCTTTTGATCATATTGATATAGCTTATAAGTTTCAATGATTCCAATGAGCTTTTCTGCATAAGTAGGGCTGGTCGCATATCCAGCAGATTTTAGTCCATGAGCCCAAGCTTTATAGTCACGTGGATTTAGCCTAAATAAGTCACCGTACCGATAGCGTTTTCTAGGGTCACGTAAAAATTCGGAGTGAGCAACATAGGATTCCTTTTCTCTTTTGTATACTCGAAAACAAGATTTAACGAGTTTTCCTGCATCGTTATAATCATCATCTTCTAAATAATAAGTATCCCCACGCCATTGCGAACCACATTTCATCCCAAAGTGATTATTTGCCTTTCGGGCTAAAGTACTTTGTCCTGCGTTAGATTCTAGGATACCTTGCGCAAGCTTGATACTAGCAGGAACACCAGCACGCTCCATTTCTTGAATGGCAATTTTTTTATACTTATTAATATATCGCTCTCTAGAATTTTTCTGCGCGAAAAGACTTCCAGAAAAATATATTAAAACCAGCAGTGTGATCGTTTTTTTCAACATAACATCTCTTTTAACCAATATAATTCTCTAATTGAGCAAAGGACTTGAATTAAATAACCCTAAATTTGTGGCAAAAAGTATAATCTTGCGTCTAAAGTTTAACATACTTTTTTACCACTACGAGAAAACTTACACAACCATGATTCAGCGATGCTTCCCTGTCCTTTTATTACTATTATCGGTCTTTGTCGCCTGTAAAGATACAAACTCCACCGAAACGAATACTACTACTGATGATACAAATATTACGGTAGACTCTGTAGCAGTTGCTGCAACGACTACTGTGACTGTTTATGCGTGGGTAGATAAGCTGCGAATGCGAAGCGAGCCAGACACCAAATCAGACGTAGTTGCTGAAATTCCAGAAGGAGGAGCGATGACTTTTTTGGATGAAAAAACAGATTTTACCCAACAATTTACTTTGCGAGGCAAATCCTATGACGAACCATGGCTTAAAGTAAAAACGATTGAGGGAAAAGTCGGATGGGTTTTCGGTGGTGGTGTAAAATTCTACGAACCCAAAGTAGCTGCTTTGCCTACGCCTTATGATCGATGTATGGACTATTTTAAGCGTCGTCGTGTCAGTCAAGCTAATAAATGTATCGCAGAAATAGAGCGAAAGCAGTTGTCAAAAGATCGACAGTTTGTACAAAAGACCAAGGAAGGAGCATTAGAATTCAGCTTATTGAATGGAAAGAAAAAACAACTGGATGATAGCGGGATCGAGGAAGCTGCGGCACGACAATCTTATTTTTATCGCTATTATGTTCCTCAAATGGGACTATTTGTAGTAGCAGTTAATTGTCAAGAAACAGACGCTCATCGTCTAATCAATGATAAGTCAGGTAGAGAAACAGCGATCTGGGGTTTTCCGGTGGTTGCTCCCGATTTTAAAAAGTTAGTTAGTTATCGTGGTGATCTAAAAAATGATCCTGATCGAAATGGATTACAGATTTTCGGATATACGGATTTAGGTCTGGAATTGATCTGGGAAAAAAAGATGGATCGTTATGAGCCTATCATCGTAAAATGGTTAGATGTAGAAGAGGCGGAAGTGATGATTTTGCCAAAAGCTACAACGGGCAACCTTAAATTAAAGGTGGCGAAGCTGCATAAGGATGAAGCTGGAGAATGGGTGCTGGATATTAAGTAGCGGATGGTTTTGAAGAGGTATTTATACAAGAAATATAAATACAAAAGGCTTTTCCATTTTTTTGGAAAAGCCTTTTGCTTTTAGAGAAACCCTTACCCGTTCATTATTTCTTTTTCGATTTTTTT
>CALGJS010000479.1 GCA_937927835.1 uncultured Saprospiraceae bacterium
CATTCTAATTCCATTCCTAAAAACCATAACGAAGACCAATGTTCAACCCAATCCAACTATACTTTTGAGCAATGGGATTTTCGGTAATAGAAAAACTTCCTCCATTAATTCGATAAAAAGGATTGATCGAAACTTGGATATTATCCGTCAATGCTACCCTTCCCGTTGCTCCAAGATAAAAACCCATTCCGGCACTTGCTTTAAATACAGTTTTTTGATCGGTACTAAGATCAATCAGTTGACTATTTTCGTCGTAGACAAATCCTTTGGTCGATAAATTTAGATTGGCTAAGATGCCGGTTTCTAATCCAATTGACCAGTTTTCATTTTTAAAATGATAACCGAATAAGAGTGGAATATCCAGTAACCGATAACGATTATATCCCTCTCGAGTAGTCGTGGTGGTGCTCGTTCTGACAATATCATCATAGGTTCGATTAACGGTATCTTGATTCATATCTAAAGAATAAGAAACCAAGGTATTCTCTAATCTATCTTCCATTGTTTTTTCTTCTATGGAATATTTTTCTGTAATTCGAGACCATTGAATGCCCGTACTAATTGAAAAACCAGTGCGATGTTGTAATTCAATTTTTCCACCAATTTGTATGGTCTCCAATGCGGATTCCGTTGCTTCTCTTAAACTTAGATACGCTGAATTTTCGTTACCAACAAGAGAGAGTTTTCGGTTTGTCAAACTCGCCCCTCCTTGTATTTCTAATCCAAGATTCCAGGCGGGTGTACGACGTCGCCGTCGGTCTGCAAATGAAGGAGTAGGAATAATTTCTGGGGCAACGATTGAGGCTAGTGGATTAGAAGGATCATTTACTAATTGTTTATTTTCAAGAATGGCTATTGGAATAAAAAATTGTTTTTTAGCAATCTGTTTTTTCTTTAAAAAAAATCTTTCATTTTCTTTTGGATCAGCTTGATTTATTTTTTTATAAATATTCGATACTTCTTTTTTAGTATAAAAATCTTGATCAGAAATTAGCGTCCGTTCATTTACGGAGACATTTTGATTTTGAGCATTGGAAATGGCAAGCGAGGTTTTGTTGTTTGATTCGATTGATTCTTCAATTTTAATTTTATTATCAAAATCATTCACCAAAGGTCTTTTAGATTCACTGGCATTTATATTCCAACCAATTGCCAACACCATTAACAATCCAATAGAAAGCAAGCTAAAAATCCAGACCATAGGCTTTTTATTTTCTTCTTCTACTGCTTCGTTTATCTGGTCTACTTCAGATCCAATCGCTGCCCAAATAGCAGCAGGGTCTGCGGAAGATTGGTAACCTTCTAGTTCAGTTTTTAGTTCCTGATCAAATTTTTTATTTTTCATGCGAGTAATTTTTTTGGAAAGTCTGTCATTTTTTTGATCAGACTTTTTCGTGCGCGTAGCAACTGACTTCGAGAAGTATTGATAGAAATACCTAGTGCATCTGCAATTTCTTGATGACTAAATCCTTCGATGATATACAAGTTGAGCACCGTCCGATAACCATCGGGTAAAGACTGTATCAACTTTAATATTTCTTCTGTAGCAAGTTGAGAAAAAATTTGGGGATCGCTATTGGCTTCGAGATGCGACTGCGTAAAGTTTTCTACATTTTTTTCATTCTTAAAATAAGAACGTCCAATCATTTGTAAAGAACAGTTAATCGCAATCCGTCGCATCCAAGCCTCAAACGAACCGGTAGCTTTGTATTTTTTGATGTTTGAAAAAATCATTATGAACGTATCCTGTACCAAATCTTGCGCCATCGCATCATCCCGGGCATACCTACGGCATACCGTCAGGAGCATTCCTGAAAATTTCTTAACGAGTGCAAACTGGCTTATTTTATCACCAGCCTGACATTGAGCGATTAAGATTTTTTCCTCGTTCACTTTTAGTTAGATTCGTTTGTTGTTCGTAATTTCCTCCTATGTAAATCAAGGGTTAAAATAGACGTAATTAGCTGAGTAGAATATATCATGTTTTTTTGCTTCTGGCTGCTAGCTACTGGCTTTTGGCCCTCTTCTATCGCAACAAAAGGAAGCAAGAAGCCAGTAACTAAAAGCTAGAAGCAATTCCTAAGGTTATTGCACCCTGACCGTTCTAAAACTAATATCTACATCGACGGTTATATTATTACCATTATAGGTATTCTGCATCACACCAGATCCATAGCCAGAAATAATACCACCAGTGAAAAGGCTGTATTGATCTACAATAAATTCTGACAATCCATTATTACTCGTTAAAAACCAACCATTCTCTGTATCAATCATATAATCAACACTGTTAAATTCTGACCAATCACCAGCCGTCACTTTATTAAACAAAACCGAAGCACGCAAAGTATCATCCATCAGTGGTGCAATCTGATCCTGACTATCCATAAAGATATAGGTGATAAATGGAGTGATCGTATCTGGCAGTTGAGGCGTATTACTGATTTTAAAATACCGAGTCGTTAGATCATTTACTGTTAGTTTAAGAAAACCTAACAATTCAGTTCCACAGGCTTCTAGCGATCCTACTACGATTTTTGAACCAAGCGGTGCATCCACAAAACCTCCTTGCTGCTGGGTATCTATATCTCCACCTAAAACTTGAATGGAGTTGGTAACTTCACATCCTGGGACATTAATCGAAAAAGGATTCGTTAAAAGTGGGAAGGTTTGAATAATTCCATTTACAGAAATCATCACTACCCCATTGGTTACTAATTCTCCATCACAATTAATTACATTCCCTGATACATTAATAATTGGAAAACTAACTGGAATAATTCCCAAATCAATATTCATAGTCGTCGTCTCAAAAGGATAGATCAATAGAACATCTCCACAGGCAGATATAACCTCTAAGTTTAGTGAGCTACTAGCAGGCACCAATCCGCCTACTGCCCCCGCGATACTCGTGACACCTGAGCCGCTGAGCGTATTATCACTATTGACGATTCGGACTTGTAAGCCAGGCAGTGGTTGTCCATCTGCTTCATTGACAATTACTGCATCAAAACGAATAACAGGGAAAGGAGCATCGCAATTCCAGAAAGAAAAATGCGCCACCTCTCCAATATATTTTCCATCAACTTTATTGGCACTTCCCTCTTCCACCCAAATACCAAAGCCATAATCAAAAGACCATAATGGTATCGTCGCAGGCGCTGCTGTTTGCATCGCTTCAGGGATATTTAATTCAATCGTAGCAGTTTGTCCTTCACCAAGATTCAATGCTTCTCCTCCCGTTCCACGTAGTTCAACACCAACCATTCCATAAGAACTTAAGCCGACTTCTTCTGCTTCGGTATTCACCCCCATTAAGGCACCCGGCATCTGCTCCATCGTACTTGCTTGATCTGGAGCCAACCATTTGGTCGCTACCTGAACGGTGCCCGTATAAGGATTACCCGCTGCATCAACAATACTATTTTCAGAAAAAACAAGGGAACCACCATCTCCGCTGATCGCCACGCTGCCACCACTCTCGCTCTCAAAAGATTGATCATATACGATTGGCAATAATTCAATTCGTACAAATTCTTCTTGATTTTCAGCTGGGTAAAATCTTCGACCCGTTAAGAAGTATCCTTCTTTTTCAACCTCAACAAAAGTTCCTTTTTGGTTCATCGCTCGCGTATCAAATTTAAACACACCGAAACGGTCTGTCAAAACGGTAGCATCCCCTAAAGTAACCGTAGCACCTTCGACAAGATCATTGTTTTCATCCGTGACCGTTCCAACTAAAGAACTATTGACCGTAGTGACGGATGGTTCATATAATGGTAGTTGGGTAGGAATAAACGGATCATCTTCCATAAAAGTACTGGTAATCGTCTCTTTACGACAAGCAACGGCCAGTATTAAAAATAAACTTAGAAAGAATAAAGACTTTTTCATTTTATATATTTTTTGATAACATTTTTTTAAAAGGTTTAAAGGATATCCGTTGCCAATTAAATAAGACTAACATCGATTACGTTGCATGGTTGAATAAAAAAAATAAAATAAATTGGTTTTTGGGTTACAGTGTATTTAATTTTCATTAAAAGAATAATCCTTTAAGGAGTGATGCAACGTTTTTCATTTTCAACTTATTTAGATAATGAAGGTTTACTATCAAAGTATTTCTAATCAGAATAGCATCTACGCCATCAATGAACCAACGAATTTTACCATCTTACTGGATATTCCTCTTTTCTTACCTTGTGTTTATACAGGTGACTACCTATGCTCAAGATTGTCAGCTACCCAATATCCAAAAACGCATAGAAATAGCAGGAGTAGAAATGGAGTCACCTTTATTAGCTCAAAATGGCGTACATTTTTTCACTGCTTATAAGCATCGGCCCGTAGGCTATAAAGTCGTTGGCGTCACCAAACTAACCAAAGAAGGAGAAGTAATCTGGACAAAAGATCATGAAATTAACTTCATGTCCAATGTAGCCATTCGGATTCGAGGATTAGTAGCGACCAACGACGGAGGAGTCGTTGTACTCGTCACGGATACTGGCAGTAACGAACAAACTGGATTATTAAAACTAGATAGCGATGGTAACACGCTTTGGTTTAGAAAATATTATGATTTAACCAGGAGTAGAGTCAATAGTATTATAGAAAATAATCAAGGTAATCTCGTAATAGCAGGTACTTCTAGACTAGGAGGTCAAATAACGGGTTGGTGTACTTTATCTGAACTCACCCCTGACGGAGATTTTATTTGGCGACAAAGAATTGCATTTTCAGTCAATGGGGATACGCCAAATAATGGAGGACAAGAATTGCTTATTCAAACATCGGACGATGGATATATGATTGGCGGATATACCGATTTTAATGATAAAAGAACTTGGCTCATAAAAACGGATGCAAGTGGAAATCCAGAATGGGGTAAAAAATACAGTGAACCATCGGTCTTTGGTAATTTTATCACGCCAAAACAGAATGGGAATGGTTATTATTTTATGCTCCGTTTAACAAACTTAACAAATTATATTAAAATTGCCTTACTGGATTTGGATGCTTTTGGAAATGTTCTTTCCGCTCGCGAACTTTCCACCCAAGATCGACTCTCCCCCAACGATATAGACCTCACGCCTAATAACGACCTAATCATTTCCTGCACGAATAGCAACTTAACTAATAACTCCTCTGATTTTGCCCTCCTTCGCTTTAATGACGAGCTGGAATTAACCGCTCAACAAAGTTTTGATCAGACCGAATATCTCAATGCTTTAAGCGGTAATGTCCAACAAATTTTAGATGAATCTATTTATTTAATCTCTAAAAATACAAATCCAGAAGCGCTTTCTTTTGTAAGAACAGACTTTGATCTTACCGCTAACTGCCCCGGTGAGTTTATCGAATTTTCTATTGAAGATATAACCATCACCCATCAAAATTTAAACTTTATTACTGATGAAGGCGAAATGACCATTGTACCCGGGCAATTTATTCCTTTCGAAACATCCGCTATTAGCTTTAATGCTTGTGAAGAACAAAATAACCCGCTGGTTTCCACAGATACGCTAGAACTTTGTACGGGAACCTCCATAAATTTATTCGGTGATGAAATTACCCAACCGGGTACTTACCAAGGAGTATTTATCAGTGCAAATGGTTGCGATTCCTTTCATCAGGTGGTCGTAAATTATGAAGACCAATATTATACCCAAGAAGCGATTAGTTTGTACGAAGGACAATTTGCCTTGGTCAATGGAAATATCGTATCTACTACTGGGACTTATTCAACTACTTTTACCAATCAAGCAGGTTGTGATTCTACCCATACTGTTACCGTGAACGTCTATACACAAGCATGTGAAATAGACCTTTATAATAAAACCATTACCTCTCCAGGAAAACTAATTAATCCTTACCAAATTGTTAATTATAATCAATCTTTGTTTCTCTCTTTTGTCAATGGCATGGATCGCTTTGGTGTTACTAAAACAGATCTAGAGGGCAATCCTTCTTGGATGAAAAGGTATCGACCGGATAGTAGGTACCGATCGAGTGATATCCTAGCGACGCAAAATGGAGGATTCATTCATATGGGAGCAGGAAATGATCAACTCAAAATCATCTATTTCGATTTTCAAGGAGATATCTTATGGAGTAAAGGATATGAACTTGGAAACGAAGTCAATAGCGGAAAAATTCTTCAATTAGAAAATGGTGATTTTATGGTTATAATTAGTTCAGATGCTACTGGATTTAATCATTCTTGTGTTTTGATGCGGATAGATACCGATGGTAATATCATCTGGAAAAACGATCTTGGAAGCGATGTAGACCCTGATGATAAATTATTTATTCCTGCCAACCTGACTATAGCACCTGATGGTGGCTACCTAATTACAGGTAGAGAATTGTCGTTGATGACGAACATGAAAGTCGACGAAAACGGAAATACCGTTTGGTTAAAAAGATATGATCTAATCACCGGATTAGGTTATAGTACCATTACTAAGGAAGATAACACAGGGTATTATATTTTCCAATATTCCTTTTTTGGTTCAAATAACAATATTGTCATCATGGAAATTGATTTACAAGGAAACGTAATCCGAAGTAAATTAATCGAAAGTGAGGTTTTTAGTGGTGGAGGACAGATTGCTGCCTTACCATTCGGCAGAATTCTACTTTCAGGTAAATTGGAAAATTCCATTAGTTCGGATGCTTTGATTCTTTTAGACACGGAATTTAATATTATCAACAGAAAGACCGTTGGTGCTACCGTTCTTAACACTACTTTTTTCCCAATCAATAAAAATTTTGTAACCATTGGAGAAGAGATTTACCTCAGCGATAATTCTCGATTAGAAGATGAGGATGGTTTTTATTTACAAAAAATATCCGCAAATCTTGATGTTGCTTGTCAAGGAGAAAGCTTTCCCGTTACGCTTGAAGATCGCCCCATTCAAGTAGAAGACATTCCATTTTTCAATCGAGATGTCGATATTACTATCC
>CALGJS010000480.1 GCA_937927835.1 uncultured Saprospiraceae bacterium
AAACACTAGAAGAAGTGGTTGATTATTATAGCAACCCGTATGACTTTGTAAAAAATCCAATTAATATAGATACCTTGATGATCGAACCGCTCAACTTTACTACTGAACAGAAAAAGAATTTGATCAATTTTCTACACTCCTTGACGGATCAACAGATTCCATTGCGGAAGAAAAAATAAACGCAAAAAAAACGAAGTAAAGATTTAAACATTGGAAGAATTAATTAAAAAAATAAAAAGCAGCCTAGCGTTAAGTCCGAAAGCAGAAGAATATCTCTATTCTATTTCTAAGAAAAAGACGTTTGATAAAGGAGCCATTCTAATTCGACAAGGACAAAATGTAAATAAAATCTATTTTGTGATAGAAGGTTGTATAAGGTCTTACTGCATTGACAAAAGCGGTAAAGAGCATACCTTACAATTTGGAATCAAAGACTGGTGGATTAGTGATTATATCGCCATTCACACTAAGGAATCTGCGACCCTAACCGTAGAATGTCTTAAAGAGTCTACCGTCATTGAATTTAATGCTAAAAAATTAAATAACATATTTAAACCATTCCCAGAATTCGAGCCCTTCCAAAGAAATCTTTTAGAACGACATGTGGTTAGTTTGCATCAACGGATTTTAAATCAATTGCAATTAACGGCTGCAGAGCGATATGATTTATTTTTAAAGCAATATCCAGATATTGAACCCTTTACTCGAAATTACCACATTGCTTCTTATTTAGGTATTACACAAGAAAGTTTGAGTCGAATTAGAGTTGAAAAAAACAAAAAATAATTTCTTACCATAGATCAATTTTTTTCTTTTTGATAAGTTTTACTTTTGCATTTTTGAAAACGAAGTTATTCAAAAATGAAGTACAATGGTTGCGGGCATTCTTAAACAGCCTCAACAATTTCCACACAAAAAGCTTATCAACAATGATTAAAAAAATATTCACTAGTTTAGCAATTATTCTTTTCCTAGCCTTTATCGCTTTCTACTTTGCATCCAAACCAACCGCTACGGAAGATGGTGCATATATTCCATCTCCATTTGCCTTAAAAATGGCCACCTCTCCTACCACTGATTTTGATAATACGGTTTATAAAAATCCACATACAGGTAATAAAAAGGTCCTGATGGTGTGTACGGAAGAAAGATATATGACGATGGCTAATGGCAAAAAATTCTCAACAGGAAATCATCCAGTCGAAATGATGCTACCAGCATTACACTTAAAAAATGCAGGCTTTGAGATAGACGTTGTAACGCCAACGGGAAAACCAGTCAAAGTTGAAATGTGGGCCATGCCCGAAGAAGATGAAAACATAAAGAAAATCTATTCAGAATTCAAAAATAAATTTGAAAATCCTGGAAGTCTATCCGAGTTTGTTCAAAATTCAATGACGGACAGCACCGACTATATAGCCGTTTTTATTCCAGGCGGACATGGAGCCATGCTTGGCTTACCTGAAAATGAGGATATGAATAAAGTAATTCATTGGTCGCATGATAATGATATGCATATGCTGGCTATTTGTCATGGCCCGGCAGCATTATTAGCTGCGGGTATGGATGGTAACAAAGAATCTTTTATTTATAATGGTTACAAAATTGCTTCCTTCCCAGATGCTGTTGACGAGCAAGGCCCTATGATCGGCTATACGCCAGGTGAGATGCCTTGGATTTATGGTGCGAAATTAAATAAACTGGGCGTTACGATTATCAACGAAGCAGCTGATAATACCGTTCACATGGATCGAAAATTAATTTCGGGAGCGAGTCCACAAGCTGCTAACGAATTTGGGAAACTAGCTGCTACGGAATTACTTAAAGCGGTGAATAAATAATTTAATACCGTCAATTAATTATAGAAGTAATAGCGCTTTGAATTAACATTCAAATCGCTATTTTTTCTAAGTAAACAACATAAATTCTATGGTAAAGACTAAATATATGCTTCCTTTTCTTTTAATAGGATTGCTATTGGCGAGTTTACCATCTTATGGTCAAAGCCAAAAAGACACCTTAACATATAAAATAGATTTGAATGCTTCGGGAAGAAGAATCTCAGGAACTTTCAGTCAAGTGGTAGTTGGTGGAGGATTCCATATAGATTTATTATACAATAATTGGCATCTGGAGAATCAAACTACTTACAGATATAACAAAACAAATACAAGAGTAATCGAAGATAATTGGTATGATTTAGCGACCCTCAAATATTATCCGAAAGGAAAAAAGAAAATCTACCCAGGCGTGTTTTATCATTTTGATAATAATTTAATGTTTAGCGTAAAAAGCAGGCACCAATATGGAATAGGGCTGGGTTCTGAATTAGAAAAGGGTGCGATGAAATTATCTCTTTTAGCAGCAATAGCCAATGAGCATTCGACCTATAATGGTTCTGAATTTGTAAATAGTAACCGCGACTTTTCGAATCGGAACAATGGATTATTTTTATTCAAATTAAATAATGGATATACGATTGTTAAAAAGAAAATCAATATTTCTTATCAGTTATTTTATTTTCAATCCCTTAAAGAAAGTGCAGATTATGATATTTGGTTAACCCCTCGGATAAGTTTTAAAGTCCTTAAAGGTTTATCGTTTTTTGTTGTTTATGATTATCGTTTTGAAAAAGTACATTTAGAAACTTTGTCTAATTATAATGATATTGTACTCTTTGGATTTAATTGGAGATTAAAAAAACAGGATTAAAAATATTTAAACAAAAAAATATGTTAGTAGGACACTACTCCACCGCATTATTGGCGCATCAAAAATTTCCAAAAGGAACTTTGTTGTATTTTTTAATAGCTTCTCAGCTACAAGATTTACTATGGTTTACCTTTCATTTATTAGACTTGGAAGTTACAGGGCCGAGTGATGTATTCAATACTACTTTGCAAAGCATGAGCGTTGATATGCTTTATAGTCATGACTTACTTCCTCAAATTATCTGGGTGGTTATTATTTTTTTAATGGGAAAATTTCTATTTAAAAATACTAAAGTTGGTTTGTTAGGTGCTGGTTTGGTGGTGGGTCATTTTGTGTTAGATTTATTTTCCGGTCATCCACACCATGTTTTTGGAGCAGAATCACAGAATATTGCATTGGGTCTTTATGCGTCCAATCCATTTCTTGCCATAGGAATTGAGGCTATTTTCACGCTTGGAGTTCTTTGGTATTATTTCGGGCAGGAAACTAAAAATGGGATTCAACGAACTTCGAAAAACAAGGCTTCCATTATTGGTTTATTTGTTTTTGGTATTGTCTTTATGTTATCCATTGCGACGACTTCCTTTAGGGATTTGTTTGGTATTCCTGAGTTTGACTTGGGATTCAACTCGAATATTCCAACTTTAATTTTGACGTACATTGGAATGATTCTGTATCTAAATTATTTTGTACCAAAGTTTGAGGTGGAGAAGCAGTTGTAAATTTTTGCATTTACAAGTGATTAGAACATCTCTTTACCGATCTAACCACCTTTTAAAAGCGGCTGCTTTATCTTTTCCAATAACAATATCTTCTGAATGGGAGGGTTGAGTTTCGAGTTTTAGTTTTCCATTATCTTGTTCTCTGAAAGGTAAAATGATTAGTGGTTTCATAAGTTGGATTTTTTTTTGTGTAAGACCGCGAGTGGATTAGCGAGTTTAGTCCAAGAATAGCCTTTATATTCGATTTGCGTTTTGCAAGCTGCACCTTGACAGTTGGCGGGTGCATCAGGTGAGCGTAAGAAGGCGGTTTTGTCAATCAAAAGATGTCTATCTATATTCTTTTGCCATGGTAAACGAGGTTTAAAATCGTCCCATGCAGCTCTTGGTATAGGATGGTCACCAATACCTACGACCACTAATTTTTCTTTTATATTAATCAACTCCGTAGCAAAACCGACTCCTTGCCATTGGATATTGGCGGGTATTTTAAAAGCCGCTTTTGTAGGATATTGGATACCTGCTTCTTCGACAGAGTCAAATCCGCAGGAGTTGAAAAGAGTGATTAAAATTGTACTACAAAACAATAAAATCTTAGGTGCCATCTTTTTTTTTTAGAAAAACATTACGAATAATGGTCAAGAATACCGTACTATTTGTTTCTATAAAAAAATAAATTATTGAAATCGAATATTGGGACTTAAGGTCGAAAAGAGTGTTTTGAATAAAAGGAAACCAAATCCTTAGAAAAACAATTAAGCCATTGTCACACCCATATGACATTTTTACGTATCTTTGTCACACGCCTGTGTCAAAATGAAAAATACAAAAGAAAATATTATACAAGCCGCTGTCTTACTTTTAGAAGAAGATAAACATTGTTCGTTAGAAGATATAGCAACAAAGGCTGGGGTAAGTAGAAGAACCTTACATCGTTATTTCGATGGCAAAGAGGAATTAATTATTGCTGTTTTTGAAACCTTAGCCGACAAATATTACCAAGGTATTTTAGAGATCATCACCTTAGAGAAACCAATCGTCGAAACGGTAAAAAGTCTTTTCTCTTACGATCTAAAAATGTTTTCAAGTCATAGTACGGTTTATTATCTCTACGAAAGTTTTAATGATAAATACAAATTTAAGGACGAAGACATAGAAAAAGTCGAGGCAGAAGCGCTTCGTATTTTCTCCAAATTACGTAAAGAAGGACATTGCAATAAAAAGCTAAATGCTCAATGGATTAACGCCTATTTTGACAGTATCATTCATTTGAGTAACCAGCAAATCAAAAATGGTATTGCGTATAAAAAAGTCGAAAAAACAACCTGGCAATTATTTTGGAATGGCATTAGTAAATAGAGTTGTTCAAAAATTCTAAATCAATCAAAAGGTTCATGAAATTTATTAGTATCTCATTGTTTATAGTTTTATGCTTACTGGGTTTAACCATTTCAAGTTGCTTCAAATGGGCAGCGCGAACTCACAAAAAAATTCCAAACACAACCGCATTAAACAAAACCTATAACTACGAAGGAAAGGTAATCATTGTGGGTGCAGGAGCGGCTGGTTTAGCTGCTGCAAAAGTCTTGGAACAAAATAATATTGACTACAAAATTTTGGAAGCATCTGACCGATACGGCGGAAGACTTAAAAAAGACACCACACTTGCTGATTTTCCTATCGACATAGGGGCAGAGTGGATACATAGTGCACCCATTGTTCTCAATAAATTAAAAGGCAAAGCAGGTAACCAAATAGAGGAAGAACTGATACCTTATCATTTGGAAGAAACTTATAGCTGGGATGGGCAGAAGTATAAAAAATCCTCTCAATCTGAAAATGATTTTATGTATAATTTTATGCCTGAATCCAAATTCAAAAACACCACTTGGTATGACTTTGTCAACGAAAATATCGCTGCAACAGTTAAGCATAAAATTGAATTTAATTCACCCGTTACAGAAATTAATTATTCTGGAAATAAAGTGTTACTAAAAACAAAAAATGGAGAAATTCACAGCGCAGATAAAGTACTGGTAACAGTCTCTATTGGTGTCTTGAAATCAAATCACATCAGATTTATGCCTGATTTAAGCAAGAAAAAAAAGGAGGCAATCAATGCTGTTGAATTTTTGCCAGGCTTTAAACTAGCCATAAAATTCAATGAAAAATTTTATCCAGATGCCATAAACTGCAAGGTCAAATCTGGCGAAAAGGGTTTTTATGATATTGCTTTTAAGAAGGAAGCACAAAGTAATATTCTTGGATTGCTAGTAGCTGGAAACTCTACCGAAAAATATTACAAATTGAAATCTGAAGAAAAAATAGTTAAATCAGCTATAGGGGAACTTGACCGTATATTCGATGGTAAAGCATCCGAAACCTATACTGGTGAATACATTTTAGAAAACTGGGGTCAACATCAACTGACGATGGGCACTTGGACGCAAGCATTTCTACAAAAAAAATCCGACCTCAAAACCCTAAATCAACCGCTTGATAAGAAGGTTTATTTTGCAGGAGAAATTAACGACACTTATCAACAAATGGGCGTGCCGGGAGCAGTATTATCTGGGTATCACTCCATTGATAGATTGCTGACTGGAAAGGAGTAATATTACGTACAATAAATGAAAGTTTAGACAAGCTCTTAATTATCTGTCCAAAGAAATAACCAATTCCACTGAAGGCTTAGAATTTTGATGAAACGTCAAGGCTTTATTTGCTCCTTTTAGAAAGCGTTGAAAAGGAATAGGTTTAACTAAATAATCAATTACATCTAATTCATATCCTTGCAATGCATATTGGTCAAAGGCGGTCGTAAAAATAACCATTGGTTTTTGCTCCAAACTCTGTAAAAATTCAATACCCGTAATATCAGGCATCTGAATATCTTAAAAGAGTAAATCAATTTCACCTAATTTAAAAACGGGATAGGTTTCAAGCGCATTAATATTTTTTCCAACCAGATTGAGAAATGGTGTTTTCTTTATAAATGAGCTAAGTACATTTATGGCAGGTTGTTCATCGTCGATGATATAGCAGTTTAGCATTTTTTTAAGATCAAATGAAAAGACAGAACAAAAATAGGATAAAAGATATAAGTTCTCCTATTTCTAAGCTCCCTACCCTCCACCAATTCCCATTTTCACCCTAAGTACGCAGCATTTCACCGCGTAAATTGCTATATTTAGGCTCATCTTTGTATTGTCAAAATATTTTTTCACCATAAAAATAATTATGAATAAATATAAAAAGGATAGTGTAGAAAAGGTACTTCGTAATTTACATGCGGATGCAAAGAAAGATTATATGCGAATTGGAAAAGGAGTGGTTAAATCTATTTTTCGTCCAATGCAGCCATCAGATTTTGAACATGCTTATCTGCCTATTTCGCAAGAACAAGGAGAAGCCATTCGTCAATTGGTAGTTGAAAATGACTGTAAAAATGTAGTTGAATTTGGAACCTCTTTTGGTATCTCAACTATTTATTTAGCAGATGCCGTTCGGCAGACGCAAGGAAAAGTGATTACCACTGAATTATTAGAAAGCAAAGCGAAGAGAGCGATCCAAAATATTTCGGAGGCTGGTTTGAGCGACTTGGTAGAAGTAAAAATTGGAGATGCCATGGAAACTTTGAAAGGTTTTTCTGAACCAATTGATTTTCTATTTCTGGATGGTTGGAAAGATTTGTATTTGCCACTTTTCCAAATGTTGGAACCACAATTCCATGCAAGTACGATGATTTATGCCGACAATATGGATATGGCTGGAACGCAATATTATGGAAATTATGTATTGGGTAAAAAGCAAACTTATGCGTCTCATATGGTCGATGGCGGTAAAGCAATGCTGACAGCTTGCGCTGCTTAATCGCTTCATGAATCCTTAATGCGAATCAGCGTTTAAAACAATAATTGGAATCATATTATTTAACTATCTCGTTCTAATTGACATTGTTTTTTTGCTATTTGCTTCTTGCTATTGGCTATTGGCCCTCTTCAATCGCGATTGAAGGAAGCAAATAGCCAATAGCGAAATGCAAATAGCATTTTTATGATTCTAGATGGAATTTTAACTCCTGATTCTCATCCTTAATTAAAAAACTCCATTGCAGTTGTATATTGCAATGGAGTTTTTATATTTATACTGATAATGTGAATCATTACTGGAAGTGTACCTAAAATTCTAAATATTGATGGAGAAAATATTTGAAAAAATGCTCCCAGCTTCTGGCTTCTGGCCCTCTTCAAATAAACTCAGTAAAGTTATTTTTAACCCTTGATTCGCATTAATCATGAAAAAACAATTCAAAGAGATAAAATTTGAAAATAAAAATAGTCTTAAATCTCATTTTGATTTAGTTAAGTTGGAGGATATTTTAAAACTAAAACCAACAGATCACAATCAATTTGATTTTCATAAACTATCTTTTTATGTAATTCTTTTGCACACTCAAAAGGAAGGGATGTACAATGTGAATTTCAAAGATTACGATTTTAAAAAAGGCACGCTATTTACTTTGCGAAAAGATAATATTCATAAATTTTATCAAAGTAAAGCAAAAGGAGTATTACTCATTTTCACCGAAAATTTTATTTTAAATAATTCTAGCGAATCAGAAATTTCCAAAACATTCTTACTGTTTAATGAAATGTTGGCTTCTCCAAAACTACAGTTGGACGAAGTCGAATATAATGAAGTAATCACTTTGATAAATTTAATAAAGGAAGAATATTTTGCTGTCACGGATGATTATTCTTTAGATATTCTAAGAAGTTTTATTCAAGTTATTATCACCAAATTATTTCGAATAAAATCAAAAGACAATATTGTTTTTGAAAACAATAAATACCTTTCCATGTTTTTGGAATTGCAAAACTTAGTAGAAAAAGAATGTTTTAATCATAAAAAAGTATCCTATTATGCAAAGGAAATCGGCGTCACTACCAAAACACTAAACAATGTTACCCAAAGCATTTTACACAAAACTGCCAAAACATTTATCAATGAAATAGTCATTGTTCAATCAAAAAGATTAATCATTAATTCTCAAGATTCTCTGACTGAAATTGCCTACCAAGTTGGATTTGATGATCCTACTAATTTCTTTAAATATTTTAGAAAATATACAGACCAATCTCCTAGTGAATTTAGAGCATCCTGCCAAACGACTTAGAGCTTGTTTAAACTTTCCCATTTTAACCCTAGATAGTTTTATTCTTACCTCAATACAAATATCGATCAACCTACTTTTGTGTCATTCGTTCATCTATGATTCGGTAATTTTTCATTCTGGGTGTATTTCGCTAGTTAGCCTGCTGGTTAGCTAGTTAGCTTCCCTCATTCGTAAAATACGTTAGAAGGAAGCAAACTAGCAAACAGGCCAACCAGGCAACAGGCAAAAATCACTCAGGAATTCAGATGATTATCTAAAGGTTACCGGAATATTATTCATTAAAAAATTCAATAAAATGACAATGACAAACAAAGAAGCATTAATGGCTTTCTATCAAAAAGCATTATCGGTAAATTCTGAAACAAGACCGGAACCAGTTCTTGCAAATATTTTAGCAGATAATTTTGTTTCCAAAGGTTCTGTAGAATCCAAAAACAAAGAACAACTAACCGGACAATTAGGGTTCTTTTGGAAATTGATTCCTGATTTAAAATGGGAGCCACAAGACATCATTAATGAAGGCAACAAGTATGTGGTAAGAAGCTTAGCTTCAGGAACTCCAAACGGAGATTTTATGGGTTTACCTACCGATGGAACAAAATCATTTAAAATTATGACCATCGACATTCACACTATTATTGACGGCAAGGTTCAAGAAGTCCACCACTTGGAGGATTGGGGAACCGCCATAAAACAATTAAAATCATGAAGCAATTAATTTTAACTATCAGTCTGTTATGCTCAATGTTATTTCTAGGTTGCGATTCAAATAAAACCGAAATACCTACTGCGACTACTGAAAAAACAACTCAAACCGATAAAGAAAGTAAGATGGAAAAACAATCAGCAGCAACCATGGACATCGCCATGAAATTTATGGGAGCCATGGGAAAAGGAGATATGGAAACGATGATGAGTCTAATGCATGAAGACATGGTTTGGCAAAATGCAGGTGACCCTACTATACCTTGGATAGGACCATGGAAAGGAAAGAAAACCATTTTGGAAGACTTCATGCCCAAATTTGGAGCAGGTTTTAAAACCATAAAATGGGAACCCAACGATGCATTTGCTCAGGGTAATACAGCTGCCTTCTTTGGACAGATGATTGGTGAATTAACCAATTCTAATCAACAAACTGAAGAGTTCACTTATGCTTTACGGGTAAAAGTAAAAGACGGAAAAGTTATTTTATGGAACTGGTTTGAAGATAGTTATGAAGTCTCCCGTGCTTATCACAAAAACTAAAATTCATGTGGTGATTATTGCCATTGAAATATTAGCATTTATAACCGTTTTTAAATTAACTAGAAAAAATTAAACAATCAAATTTAATAAAATATTATTTCTCTTACTTTTAGGTCTTTTTACTTTCTCATCCTGTGGTGATGATGACGATAAAAATCCACTTACGGAAGGAGTGAACATCACCTTAAGAAATACGCTACAAGACCCAAATGAAGCGGAAGTAACTTATCCAAGTCTATTCGGACAAGCCGATGATGCTTATGATGAAGTAGCGACCCTTTCAAATTCAACGTCAGAATTTGCGACCGCATTAGCACAAACAGGCACTCCTGCAGGTGACATTAATGGTCTCTATAATATTGATTTTACAGAGACGAGTATAAGCTTCACCGTTTTGCCTGATGACAGCGATCCTTTTTGGGTAAATGTCTTTGGACTATTTCTGCATAATCCGGCCCCACTGACCCCCCTGTTCTGATTTCGATGACCCCCTCATTCCGGTACACTGACCCCCTAAATAGGAGACGAATGTTAATAACATTCCGGACCATTGACCTCCCTAGCTAGGAAGCAAATGTTGGTAACATTCCGGCGTACTGACCCCCAATTTTGTGGATAAATACGATAAAAACCATCATGTTTATGGCCTAACAAAAAACGGCAAGACATGGGAAAATTTAAACGTATGGATCAAGTAAGACAGATTATTGAATCATTTTTAAGCACTAAATCGATCAAAGCTACGGCACGTCGGATACAGGTTTCTAAGAATACTGTAAAGGGTTATATCCGCCGTGGCCAGGAACACTGTGAAGATTTATCAGAACTATTATTGCTCGGAGATAAGGAGTTTTTAGAAGTTTTTTATCCTGAAAAAGACAGCGTTTTATTGAAACGCAGGAAGGTGTTTGATGGACAAGTTGACTACTGGGTAAAGGAACTTAGACGGGTAGGTGTGACGCGACATTTATTGTGGGAAGAATATTTAGAAAGCAATTCTGATGGTTACAGTTACAGCCAGTTTTGTGAATATTTACGACAAGCGATTGGCCGTAGAGATTTGACGATTCGATTGAATCACGTTGCGGGAGAAGTGATGCAAGTTGACTTTGCTGGTAAGACGATGCGTTGGGTCGATGTTGCTACGGGTGAGGTACATCAATGTCAGATTTTGGTAGCTGTGATGCCGCATAGTCAGTATACTTTTGCGATTGCGTTGAGGAGTCAAAAGGTGGCAGATTTCATTCATGGACTAAATCAGGCGTTGTTGTTTTTTGGAAAACTTCCTAAGGTTATTTTATCTGACAATCTTAAATCCTTCGTCATTCAAGCGGATAAATATGATCCCAAGTTTAATGATTTGTGTGTCCAGTTAGCGGCTCATTATCATATTGATTTAAAGGCAACCCGAGTCAGAAAACCCAAAGATAAAGCGAGTGTAGAGAATATGGTTGGGACAGTTTATACGCGTATTTATGCGCCTTTGAGAAACCATGTTTTTCATAGTATCGAAGAACTAAATGCTGGAATAATTGAACAACTGGCAATTCACAACAACAAACCTTATCAACAAAAAGAAGGTACTCGACATAGCGTTTTTCATACTTACGAATCGGTTGTTATGAAAGACCTGCCATCTGATTTATTTGAAATAAAAAAATCAGCAACCGCCCAGGCAAGAAGAAATTACCACGTTCTTTTAGGAGAAGATAATGTCTTTTACTCTGTTCCTTATAAGTATGCAAAACGGGAAACAACCATTATTTACACCTCAAAAATTGTAGAATTATACATTGATAATCAAAGAGTTGCAACTCATAAGCGAGCCTACGCTACGGGATCTCAACAGTATCAAACCAAAGAAGAGCATATGCCTCGAAACCATATCGAATGGGAAAAGGCACAAGGATTTAATGCAGCTTATTTTTTGCAGGAAGCAGACAAAATTGGTCCTGCTACTCGTTGGGCAATCCAACACATACTGCTATCCAGAATACACGAAGCACAATCTTACAACAGTTGCCAGGGAATATTAGGCTTTGCAAAAAAGTATAGCCCTGTTCGTTTAGAAAATGCTAATCTTAGATGTCAGAAAATTGGAAAAGTATCTTATCACATGATCAAAAACATATTGGTTCGAAAGCTGGACATGGAGACCGATCAGCTTGACCTATTTAATATCCCAGAACATGAAAACATCCGAGGGCCTCAAGCCTATCAATAAACCTAATTAATTTTTTAACCTTCCCATTTATGGGAAACAAATCATATTACTTATTATGAAAAATGGATCATTAGAAATTATGAGAACCCTAAAACTCCAAGGAATGGCTGATGCCTACCAAGCAACATTAGGGCTTCCAATTAATCAACAACCCGATGCTCATGAAATGCTGGCACACCTGATTGATGCAGAAAAACAATACCGATGGCACAAACGAATGACGATGTTTTTACGGCTAAGTAAACTACGTTATCAGGCCACCATTCAAGATATTGATTGCTCTAAGAAAAGAAACCTGACCAAAGAAAAATTGATACTTTTGGCAGACTGTGCTTACATAGACAGAGGAGAAAATATATTAATCACCGGAGCCACAGGCTGTGGAAAATCATATCTATCCTGTGCTCTTGGAAACAACGCATGCGTGAATGGATACAGAACATTGTACTTTAATATGAACCGATTTACAGAACAGATTAGTCTGGCTAAAACAGACGGAACGCTGGTCAAATGGATGGATAGAATTAAAAAAGCACAACTCATTATTTTTGACGATTTTGGATTACAACCCATCACCCAGGCCGTAAAATTAATCCTCTTACAAATTTTAGAAGATCGTTACGAAAAATCTGCTACGTTAATATGTTCGCAGTTACCTGTCGGTAAATGGCACGCGTATTTTGATGAGCCGACCATCGCTGATGCAATCCTCGACCGGATCATCCCCAAAGCACATCGAGTGGAATTAAAAGGAAATAGCCTAAGAAAACCGGTAAAACCGTTATCTTAGCATTTACAATCGGACCTTATTCACAAGGGGGGGTCAGTGTACCGGAATGGAGGGGTCAGTGAAACTGGAATGTGCACTATTTCCTGCTGGAAAAACCGATAGGTATTATTTCACTTTTTCTGAACCACATAATATTACAGGATTTAGTAGTACTAATAATTCGCTAAATCTAAGAATTGATTCTGAAACAGTGATTGTTGTTGAGCTTTCAGAAGGATATGATTTGCAACCTGGCGTTTCTTTTAGTGTGACTTTGAATTAAAAACCTTGATAGCTTGAACTTAAAATAATTAAATTTATTTTTTTAGAAAAATGGTGAGGCAAAATATTTGTCTCACCGTTTTTAGTTTGGAAGGCGAGAGATGCTAGGAGAGACGGACTTGCCTCCTGCGGTGGCGGCTAAGAATGGGGTGTTGATGTAATTTAACAAAATTATTTTTTCAAGAGATTGCTCTAACTTCTTTAGTCTATTTTAAAATAACCTTATAAAGGAAACTTTTCCTTTTTGCTCTTTTATATTTTCTGGGCTTTGCCAAAATGATAAATTCATCATTTCCAATATGCTTGATGTCGGTTATCCTTTTATTTTTTGGCAAAATTTTACTTAGATCAACGCTAGTTACCTGACCGTTTGTAAAGTCAAGTTTAACCAATCTATAGTTTACAGAAAGAATACTACTAACACTAACACCATTCCCCAAAGATACAGATTCACTATTAGATTGTTCCGTTTCATAGCCATAAAGAATATCATCCCCTACACCAATAAATCTTGTATAGCTATCGATCTTATTATAGTTTGCGTATTCGATTGTTTTCCAATTTCCATCCACCTCAGATGGATTAAATCGACACTTGGTAACATTATCTAATTTATGGATCATCAGGGATGTATGGTCGTTCCATACTTCTAATTTTATTCTGAGTTCCGTTTCATAGGTAGTAGTATTTATTGATATTTCATCATTTTCAATAGAAAGAAAATTCCATTTAGATTTCATGCTTTCTTTAGCTTGCCTGACAGGTATCAGAAATTTACCATCCGCGTTCTGGATAGCAGGATAGGGAGAAGATAACAGATCAAAGCTATGGATTAATTCCTCATTTTGGTCCTTATCATACCAAAATATATTCTCCTTATCTACTGCCCAGAACCTATTACTTGATTCTTCAAAATAAATACCTTTCAAATAGTGAAATTCATAATCTTCATCAGGTCTAGGAAAGGTACTGATGGTACCATCTTTTTTATTAAAAATTAGCCAATCTTTATCGGTTGTCTTCTGATTGATAAGGGTTATATTATTTCCGGATGAAGTCCAACGATAACTATCACTTTCTATATTTATTCCGCTATTGGATTTGACTATATGTTCTACCTTACCATCTTCTCCAAAACCAGGATCATGATCGCCCGTTATGATATTAATTTTTTGCAGACCATCTTTGAAATAGTTAAAACTAGTTGA
>CALGJS010000481.1 GCA_937927835.1 uncultured Saprospiraceae bacterium
TTCTTATAATGCGGTAGGTGTAAACTATTATGTATTAAAATTAACTATTCCAGTTGCTTATTTTTCAACCTCAAAAGTAACTTCAAAAGCAAAAAATACCAAATGAGGAACAATGCTTTTTAAAAGGGAATAATTCTACTACACAAGGCTGTCAACAAAATGATAGATAAGGAAATTCTTTAGGAAAATGCGATAGAAGTGTTTGATTTTGCAGTTGAGGTTGTGCTTGCGCTTGAGATTTTTATCTCACCTTTCTTTAAAACTCAACTTTTATAAAGTATAAAAATGCCAGAGTCTCTATCATTGACTAATTGACAATTCAACTTTAGTGACTCTGGCCCACCTGATTTGGTACTTGTCAGACCAAATCTACTTTGTACAGTTTACTAAAATTTTACGTCTTAAAAATAAGATCGTAAAATAATAGCAGGTGTTGTTTTCAAGGTTTTGGTTTTTTGATGTATAACAAGTTTTCCAAAAATAGGAAATTTAATTAAAATTTTTTATCTACTAGTACAAAAAGGGGAGAGTCTTAAGTGAATTCATAACCAATCTTTAATGGACTATTATATTTTTGATTAATCCTTGGTATTATTTTTCTTTATCCAAATACTTACTTCCTCTAAAACTTCTTCTGAAAAAGTTTCTTCCAATAATCCATATTCGCTAACCAATCCAGTTTCACAACTTTGAAATAAGTGATTGAGGTTTGGAAATTGCTTTGTGGAGAAACGAGTATTTCCTCCTTTTGTCAATGCCGCTTCTATAGCTTCGAGATTTTCCTTAGCTGGAACTTGTAAGTCTTTTCCGCCATTGAGGGCCAGGACGGGAACTTGCACTTTTTGGAGGACTAGGGTAGGATCGTGCTTGATAAAATTCATCATCCAAGGACTCGATAGTTGATTAGCTAGACTGTGCAATTGATCCTCCGGCATTAGATTGTTATAACTAGAACGAAAGTAAGCAATTAGACTATCTCTTACCGTTGGATCTTTAGGGTCCGAGTTTAGAATCATATCATACGCTCCTCCAAAAACCACTTGTCCTCGTTCCGTGATAGGAGCTGGAATTTCACTTGCTTTTTCTATCGTTGCTTTTTGTAATAATAAAAGTTCTTTACCTCGCATTCCTGGACCAGCGAGCAAAACGATAAAGCCAACGGCATTGGATTGACTCGCTACCAAAGGAGCAATGGTGCCTCCTTCACTATGTCCGATTAAGCCAATTTTATCTGCTGATATATCTTTTCGGGTTTTTAAATAATCTACTGCAGCCCGAACATCTTCCGCAAAATCTAGGGAAGTAGCGGTACTAAAATCTCCTTGAGATTCTTCTGTTCCTCGATCATCGAAACGCAGCACGCCAATTCCTTGACGAGTTAGATAATCAGCGATTACCCAAAAAGGTTGATGACCAAAAATTTCCGAATTTCTATTTTGTGGACCACTGCCACTGATGAGAATTACGGTAGGGAAATCGGTTGTATTTTCAGGTAAGCTGAGCGTACCTGCTAGTGTGATCTGATCTTTGGTATTTCTAAAAGTTATTTTTTCTTCTTTGTAAGGGAAGGGCGTTTTAGGAGTTTGTGGTCGAACTAAAATAGTTGCTTCTTCTGTTACTCGTTTTAGATCAAGCGGGAGTAAAGTGCCCCTTTGTTTAAACTCTCCTTTGATTATGGAATCGTTTTTTATGATTCCCATATAAGTCATTCCCAAAGCTCCGACCGAAATATTTAAGGTAGAATCTACTAACTCAATGGCGGTAACTGGAATTCCATTAGCGCCTTGTTTGGGAACATCCAAAGTCGCGGTATAGTTATTTTCTTTTTTAGAAATATTAAAATAAAGGTCTAGCTCCATTCCTTGTATTTTTAATATTCCTAACCATTTACCAGAGAGGTCTTGTGCAGTATTTGAGTTTAGAAAAATAAATAAAAATAGAATTGTGAGAATATTTTTCATGGTTGTATTTTTTAATTTTTTAACAAAAAATTCCACGATTACTATTCTCTGAAGGGTATAAGCGCATTCAGTAGATTGATTGGAAAGAGGTCATTCTTGTTTATTTAACCTAAAGATAGATTTTAATTCTTTGTTATTAATAATTTCATCAATTATATTGTTTGAGGTCTTATCAATTTTAAAAGGGTGGTCTTTATAAAGTTTTGCATAAAGATCATCAATGGTGAGTAAAGTGCTTTCTATTTTAGAATTTGTTACCTCGATAATTGATTGATGATAATCGCTATTCCATTTTAAATCAACAGGATTTACCCAACCATTTGCAATAAATCCTTTAGTTTTCTTTTTGCATCTACAACTATTTTCTTTATTCACCAATCCACATTTATTATGCATCCATTGATACAGGTCTTTTCGGGTTCGGGACAATTTTTGACGAAAGTTAGCAGGAGTAATTTCAAAGATTTCACTTGCAATATTGTGGTCTATTTCAAATACCTCTCCGACGATGTAAATAATTCGTTGCTCTCTACTTAGACACATTAACATACCGGCCATACAAGCCATTTTACTTTCCTCAATAAATTCTTGCATTTCTTTTTCTTCCACCTCATTCAAATCGTGAATCGGAGAATTTTCTATAAGACCAAAAAACGAGTCAAATCCAGTAACGAGTTGCTCGTATTTTTGCTTTTTAATATTGAGAATATGGTTGAAGGTTATCCGATAAAGCCAAGTTCTAAATTTACCTTTTGCTGCATCATATTTTCCTAAGTTCGTAATCAGCTTGAGTAAGACTTCTTGCGTGACATCTTTGGCATCGTCCACATTGTTTATCATTTTTAAGGCAATATTATAGATGTATTGTTGATGTCTCTTTATCAATTGAGAAAGACCTTTCTTATCTCCTGCCAATGCAAGAGATAAAAACTCTAAGTCTTTCTCATCTGAATATTTAGAATGGCTGAAAGGATTTTCCATTTAATTTATTTTTTATTTTTTAAAATTGTAATTTTATAATCACTTCCTCCAAATTTATAGTAACCATCAGCGGTACCATCTTTATCAAAGATAAAATATAAGGTTCCTTGATAAGAATTTCCATTATCTGCCTCTGTTTTCCAGTTTCCTTCAAAATGATTTTTTGACTTATATCTTAACGTCATTTTCCCATTTCTGTTTTCAATTCCTGATTTGTAAGAATACTCAATATATAGTACACCGTCCTCTGAAACGGTAGCTTTGGAAATAGAAGCTAATCCGGCTGCCTGAATATCCATTGAATACATTCCAAAAATTGAAGTAAAAGCAGAAACATTAGATAGTTCTTCATTAATGATACTTGTTGTGTTTTGATGATTTACTTGACCACAAGCATTTGAACTTGTTATCAAAGAAAGTATAAAAAATATTTTTGAGAACATAGGTTTAAGTTTTATTTCGTGAGTTTAGAATCGCCGAATTTTTCAATTGTTGGATTTGGGTAGAGATCTTTTTGGTTCAAATTATCAAATTTGTAATCATACAGTTTGAATTTATAAACGTATTTTTTTATCTTTTTAGGTTTGAGTAATTGAACGGATATTTCACTTGGTAAATAGATGTCGTTTACTTTAATTCGAGAAAGAAATTGTACGGTACCATGTGCCATGTTGGGTGGAAAAGGAAGAAAGAAATCGCGAATCGTAAGCTGGGCTAAATCAATAAATTTGGTTTCTTTATTAATGTACAACAGCCATTGGTCGTGATGCTTATTTGCTTTTTCCGAACCCCATGTGACAAAAACTAAATCATAGTCCTTACTATATATTGATTTTGTCCCAGCATATTTTATGATAGGTGCATTCAACAGACGTTGAGGTGCCTCAATCAAATAATGATAAGTACCTAAACCCCAAGAACGTCTTTTGTCTTTTTTAAATTTTAATGGTTTTTGATTAACTGATTGGTAACTTTTCCAAGATTGAATACCATGGTAATCCCCTCTTTTTCTACCTTCTAAATAATCGATTCGTCCGTCAAAGGAGTTGGTTGCAAAATGAAATTCTATTTCTTTGTTTTTATTTCCTGGCAATGCATTCATCGGCATCATTGACCAAAAAGGTTTCCATTTGAATTCTGATTTTACCGCGTAAGTGTCATAGTTTTCAAGGTTATCATAACCCATGGCTATTACAGATTCTTGCAAAATTGTTCTGCCTTT
>CALGJS010000482.1 GCA_937927835.1 uncultured Saprospiraceae bacterium
TACATCATCGGTGGCTATCGAGTATTGACTAGTGGAGGCGAAATTACTTCACCTGCGATTCATCGTTTTGATGTTGAGGCGAACGATTATTTGTCGGATGGCAGCGAGGTGCCAGTTCCTGTGGATGATCATGTACAAGCCGTTTGGAGAGATAGTTTGATTTTTTTAATAACAGGTTGGAGCAATACCACCAATGTTCCAAATGTACAATTTTATACACCGGAGACGGATAGCTGGCAAGCGGCGACTGCTATTCCAAACAATCATAATTATAAATCTTTTGGGGCCAGTGGAACCATCATCGGAGACACTATTTTTTATTTTGGTGGAGCTAGTGCTACTTTCCCGTCGGGGAATCCTTTTCCAATCCAAAATCAAATTAGGAAAGGAATTATCAATTCCAACGATCCAACGGATATCACTTGGAGTATTATGACAACACCTTATGTTGGTTATCGAACGGCTGCTACGCAAGTGAACGATCAAGTCTTTTGGTTAGGAGGATCAGAAATCACTTATAATTTTGATGGTCTTGCTTATAGTAATAATCAACCCGTATCTCCAGCAAATCGTATCTTGGGATTTGATCCTTCAACTGGAGAACGTACACCGGAGTTTGTACCTTCTATTCCGATGGATTTACAAAGCCTTGGAGAGATCGATGATTCCATCAAATATATTTGGGGTGGCATGGTAGAAGATCGTTTGGTGAGTAATAAGATTTTAAAATTGGTTCGTAATCCTTTAGCGGTAGGTGTAGAAAATACGATTGAACCGATTGGTATAAATGTATTTCCAAATCCTAGTCAAGACCTTGTTTCGGTGACCTTCTCTGAAGACTTTTCGGGACCAGTAACGCTTTCCATTATTAGTCCTAATGGACAAGAAATCTGGCGGGAAACCAAGCAGGGATCTAGTCGACAAATCGCTTTACCAGAAGGTCATAAAGGATTATTTTTTCTTATTGCTAAGTACCAAAATCAACTCATTTCGGGCCCTATTTCACTGATTATCAAGTAAATAGAATTAAATAATAATAAATGAGCTAGATTTCCTATTTTTGGTTTTCAAAATAAAAATATGTTAGTAGCCAAAAATATAAAAAAGTCTTACGGAGACCTCACTGTTTTAAAAGGAGTGGATGTTTCAATTGACCAAGGAGAGATTGTTTCTTTTGTAGGAAAATCAGGTGCTGGTAAAACAACTTTACTACATATTTTAGGGACTTTAGATCGTCCAGATTCTGGAGAATTATTAATTCGCGATACGGATGTTTTTAAATTAAATGAAAAGAAATTAGCTTCGTTTCGAAATTTGAATGTTGGATTTATTTTTCAATTCCATCATTTACTTCCAGAGTTTTCAGCAGTAGAAAATGTCTGTATTCCTGCTTTTATTAATCAAAAATCAGAAGCTGAAAGTCAAGCAAGAGCGAAAGAATTACTTTCCTATCTCGGACTTTCTAAAAGGCTAGATCATAAGCCTACTCAGTTATCTGGTGGAGAACAGCAGCGGGTAGCCGTCGCCCGTGCACTGATGAACGAACCAGCCATCGTCTTTGCAGATGAACCAACTGGAAACCTAGATTCAGGCACGTCTCATGAATTGCATCAACTTATTTTTCAACTTAGAAAAGATTTTAACCAAACCTTCGTCATCGTTACCCACAACGAAGAATTAGCAGATATGAGCGATCGAAAATTAGTAATGACCGACGGTCTTTTGGACGGACAGTAAAAATTGATTATCAGATTAATGAACCTATTTTTTGTATTTAAAATTAACTGTTCCAGCTACTTATTTTTCAACTTCAAAAGCAACTTCAAGCGCAAAAGCCTGTCCGAAGGCAGGCGGGCAAAAGCTGCAAAACAAGGAACAATGTTTTTTAAAAGAAAATAATTTTGTCACACAAGACTACCTACAAAATGACAGAAAAGATAACTCGTCAGAAAAACACGATAGAAGTGTTTGATTTTGCAGTTGAAGTTGCGCCTGCCTGCCGGCAGGCAGGCTTGCTCTTGAAAAATTTTCGCCTTATTGATTATATAAAAGCTCAGTGCCTTAGGCACTAGTTTCTTACCATTTCATTTAAAAAATTTACTAAATGAGTAATGAGCCTAATCCATTATTAAAAAATAAAGGTGCCAATAAGCCTACCGAATTCGGAGATGTAATGCGAAGTTTTGGGGACTTCTTCTATAATTTAATTGACTTAAAAGCTGGACTCGATCGAGAAGGAACCATTGTAAACATTAAGAATAATAAAAAAATGGCCGGCGCCAATGTCTGGTTATTGATGTGTTCAATTATGATTGCCTCTTTGGGATTGGACTTAAATTCTCCTGCGGTAATTATTGGAGCGATGCTTATCTCTCCGTTGATGTCTCCCATTTTAGGTGTTGGATTAGCAGTAGGTATCAATGATAATAGTGCACTTCTATTAGCGTTAAAACATTTTGGAATTGCCATTGTCATTGCGTTGGTGACCAGTACTGTTTATTTTTGGTTAACTCCTTTTGGTATTGAAACCGCAGAGATTCGGGCAAGAACTGCTCCTACCCTGCTTGATGTGATGGTCGCTTTTTTTGGTGGTGTTGCGGGAATTATTTCGGGAAGTCGAAAAGATAAATCAAATGCTATACCGGGCGTTGCCATTGCCACAGCTCTAATGCCTCCGCTTTGTGTGACAGGATATGGATTGGCCAATGGGAATTGGACCTTTATGATCAACTCGTTTTATTTATTCTTTTTGAACGCGACCTTTGTTGCGATCGCAACTTATATGATTGTTCGGTTTTTAAAATTTCCGAAAAAAACTTATTTAAATGCTAAGGAAGAAAATAGGACTCGATTGGTCTTAGGACTTTTTGCTTTATTAATGATTATTCCTAGTGGTCGAATTTTATTCACCGTTTTACATAAAGCAAATCAACAAAAAATCATCAATACTTATTTAGAACAAAATTTTAAAGATGCATTTTATCAAATTGATCCAATAGTTGGTACAGACTCCACCGATATCAAAATAATCGCTGGAAAATATTATGATGCGGAAGCCATTAACAAATTTCGAAAAGGATTAGAGTCGAAAGGTGCCCATCAGTTTAATATTAACTTCCTTCAAGATGAAAAATCAAAAGCAGAAATTGAATTATTAAAATCAGGTCGTTCAGAATATGCTAAAGCATCCATTGACAATAAAAAAACACAGACTACTCAAAAGCAAAGAATCAAACAGATGCAAGCTCAGATTGACAGCTTGACCAACGAAGACATCACGCTATTAGCTATCAAAAAAGAAGTAAGCGTATTATTTCCCTCTTTGGCTAGTTATAGTGTTTCAAAAGATATTGCTAATGTAAATCTTGAGGATACCACGATAAACAATACCCCTGTTTTGATGATCAATTGGAGAAAAAAATCAAGATTAACACCTCGTCAAAAAGAAGCAGAAGCTGAAAAAATCATGGCCTATATTCGATTGCGATTAAATCTTAAAGAATTAAAAATAATGGAAGTGAAGTAAGAAATATTGAATGTTGATTGAATCTTCTAATCAATGGCTCGGTAATTTTTAATTAGGAGATGAGTGCATTGTAAATTTGGCTAGTTAGCCTGTTTGCTGGTTTGCTAGTTGGCTTTCTTTATTCGTAAAAAATTATAAAGGAAGCCAACTAGCTAATAGGCAAAAAAAGCGCACCAATCAATGAAAATATTGATTTATCTGACATCAAAAATAAAGGCTATCTCGGTCAACCCGAGATAGCCTTTATCAATTTAGGAATAAACAATTTTTTGTATAAACCTTACTAAGTTAGATTAACGTAGCAGGGTTACATCTCCAGTATACATTTTAGATTCGCCATCGATAAAGTCTACATCGATTACATAAACGTAAACTCCAGATTGCGCTAATTTACTTCGGAAGAAACCATTCCAACTTCCTCGTGTTGGATCATCTGTTGGGAAATTTCGAGCGCTATAAACCACTTCACCCCATCGATTAAAGATTCGAAGACTTCGAACAATACTTACATCTTGACCACCACTAACCGTAAAGACATTATTACCGTTCGTAGAGTTAGGGTTGAAAACATTTGGAATCGAAATAAATCTCGGCTTCGTTACTTTAACCAATAATTCATCAGAAGCAGTACAACCAAGTTCGTCTGTCACTGTAAGTGTATAAGAAGTAGTATTATATGGACTAACAACTGGACGTAGCTCCTGTCCTAAGGTATCCTCCGCAATAGCACTCACAGACCAAACAATATTGCTGTCTACTGGAATACTAATTTCTGGTGAAAGTGTAATTTCATCACCCAAGATAATTTCAGTTACAGACTCATCAGCCAATGATACCGTTATTTCTTCAACTTCATTAACCACTACGTCTAAGTCACTCGTACAACCATTGGCATCTTCTACCGCTAAGCTATACGTTCCAGATCCTAAGTTACCAAAGAATTGAGCAGAGGTATAATCTCCATTATTTAAGGAATATCGGTAAGGTAATCTTCCACCTTGTACTGCGTTAATAATCACCACACCATTTCTTTCACCAAAACATTCTGGCTCATCTGTTTCAACATCAACAGTAATTGGAGCAGGTGCAGCTATAGGGAAGTTATTCTGTCCTGTACATCCTTCTTGATCCGTTACAATCACGCTGTAGCTACCTTGGCCTATATCACCGATCGTTGGTCCGTCGGTACCATCTGCCCAAGCATATGAATAACCCGCGTTACCACCTTCTGCACTTACCGTAAGGAATCCATCTTCTGCTTCATTACAAGAAGTATTAAAGCCATTATAATCAGAAATATCTGTTAAGTTAACGGTTACTGGAGCAGGAGCAGGAACAACTACGTCGATCGTTCCATTACAACTGTTCTGATCCGTAACAAGTAAGGAATAGTTTCCAGGTTGAAGATCCGATAAATCTTCCTCTGTGTATAAACCACCATTCCACTCATAATTTAATTCACCAGTTCCACCAATCGCAGTAATTTCGATTCCACCATCTGCGGTATTGCTACAACTTGCAGAAATAGGATCAGCCGTTAAAGTAATCGGATCTGGTTCTACAATCAGAACGGATTCAGTTGCCGTACAACCGTTATCGTCTGTTACAATTACATCGTAAAATCCAGCAGCTAAATTCTCAGGATTCTGAAGCGGGGAACCGTTTGACCACTGATAAGTGTATCCACCCGTACCACCTTGTACTGTCAATTCAATGGATCCATCTGCGCTACCATTACAAAGCGTACTTGATTGTGGATCAATTGCGAATGCTTCTAGTAGTTGTGGCTCGTCAATAGTTATATTTACAGGGAACGTACAACCCACTTCATCTTCTGCGATAACATTATATAAACCAGGAGGTAAATTACTTACAGAAGTTTGTCCATCATATATTGGATGATTAGGCCACGTGACCGTTACCACACCTGTACCATTGGTTACCGTCAAATCAATTGAACCATCATCTGCTCCATTACAAGAAACAGGTGCTGAAGTAACTCCTACCTCAGGTGCGTTTGGACTTGTCACTGAAATATCGAATGGTGCTGCTTCACAGCCATTTTGATCGGTAACTGTAACGTTATACAAACCAGCAGCTAAACCGCCTGGATTTGGTACCGCTGCAGCACCATTATCCCATAAGTATGTATAATCTCCTGTACCACCTGTCACCGTCAAACTGATACTACCATTTGCCTCACCACAAACCGCATCAGTGGTGGTTCCATCAATCATAATTTCCTCAGGCTCCATAATCGTAGTAGCATATTCAAAACTACAACCATCTGCATCCATCACAGTTAAGGTATAAGTACCTGCCGTTAAATTATCAATAGATGGATCGGTGCTTCCATTGTTCCACATGTAAGTATAAGTACCTGCTCCGGAACCACCTTCGGCAGTTATTTGGATAGATCCATTATTTCCACCAAAACAATCAACTTGATTAATTGGTCCTTCGAGAACATTTAATGCATTCGGTTCTGACACCATAAATTGTTGAGTTAAGGTACAACCATTACCATCCATAAAGTCTAGTACATAAACACCAGGAACAAGATCCTGAATATCTTCTGAAGTTGCACCGTTATTCCAAGTATAATCATAAGGAAGCGTTCCTCCGGTAATTTCGATAGCGACACTACCATTAGCATTACCACAAGTTGCTTCTACCACTTCTTCGATATTCAATGCGAGTGGCATTGGTTCATCAATCGTTAAAGTTTCAACTGCAGAACAGTTAAGGTTATCAGAAACTGTTACTGTATAGATACCAGCTGGTAGATTAGTTGGGTTGCCTCCCTCGATACCTGGGGCACTCCATTGGTAAGTATAGACACCAGATCCGCCGGTTACGGTTATATCTGCTGTACCCGTTGCGGCACCATTACAATCGGCATCAGTTGCGACGATACCAATCATTGGAGAGTTTGGATTTTCAACTTCATCTGTGAAAATAAACTCACACATATTCGCATCCGTAATCGTCACAGAATAATTAGCCGCAGGAACATTCATCAGATCTTCCGATACCGTAACACCATCACTCCATGCAAAGTCATAAGTACCTGGTCCACTTCCGCCAGATACCGTAATATTAATTCCACCATTACTCTGACCACAGTTGGCCATGATTGGAGTACCTACTGCCGTCAATACTTCTGGTTCGTTAATCGTAGTGTTATAAGTAAATTCACAACCATCTTGATCGGTAATTAATAAAGAGTAATCACCAGCTGGTAGATTGTCTAAATCTTCCGTTGTACCAAAACCATCCGCCCAAGCGTAAGTATAAGTTCCAGGTCCAGTTCCTCCGATTACAGTAATATCAATCGATCCAGTACTAGTAGCATTACAATTAACATCCGTTACTGTTGCAATATCTACTTGTAAAGCATTCGGCTCAGAGACGTTATAAGTAGCCGTTTCAGTACACATGTTTTGATCGGTAATTACTAAAACTACATTTCCTGATGCTAAATCAGATACAGTAGCAGACGAACCTGTTCCACTCGACCAATCGTAAGTATAATTACCAGTTCCACCGCTCACATCAACTGTTACACTACCGTTGTTATTTCCACAAGTAGCTTGACTGATTGAAATTTCGGTAATCGCGATTGGAGCAGCAGGTTCAGTAATAGTGATCATCGTTGATGCTTCACACATGCTCATATCAGTAACCGTTACGAAATAATCACCGGCAGGTAAGTTCGTTGGATTGGTTAATCCATCTAGGTTGGTCGGACCGCCAGTCCAAGTGATGGTATTTCCACCAGAACCACCTTGAATATCTAACATGATACTTCCCGTGCTTGCACCGAAACAAGTTACATCGTCTCCAGCAATTGCTAAAGTTGGTGTACCAGGGTTGGTTACTTCTGAAACTTCAGAAACTACAGAACACATATTCTGGTCGGTTACGGTTACAAAATAAGTTCCCGCTGGAACATCGATTAAGTTAGCATCTGTTGAGCCAATAGGACCGTTTGCATCACCCCATTGGTAAGTATAAGTTCCAACCCCTGTTCCACCTCCAACTAGCAAACTAACTGATCCATTAGAAGTACCACAGTCTGCCTGTGATGGAGTTAAGGTTGCAGTTAAAGAGTCTGGTTGAGTAATCGTAACATTTAATTCTGGTAGAATACAACCATCTGCATCGCTTACTATTGCGATGTAAGTTCCCTCTGATAAGTCGGTTCTATCAGCCGTTGTTTCTGTGTCATCATCTAACCATTCGTAAGTATAAGGTGCGTTGCCACCAACCACTTCTAGAGAAATAGCTCCAGTCGCATCACCATTACAAGCAACAGGTGTTGCAGTTGGAGTAACTCCAAGTGCACCAGGCTCACTCACGCTATAAG
>CALGJS010000483.1 GCA_937927835.1 uncultured Saprospiraceae bacterium
GTTTTTAACAAAAAAGAAATCAGAAATCTCCGAAAATGGGTTATTTCTCCCATTGCTAATCAGAGAGAAGACGTTGTTTTACTCTTTGAATACTTGTTAAAAAACGAACGGTATCAAGAAAACAATGGTTTATCTAAAACGAATATTTTCGAACAAGTGTATAATAACTTGCGCTATGATGATGCCAAGATGCGGCAATTGGTCTTTTTTGGGATGAAAACACTGGAAGAATACGTGATCTATCAAGAATTGAGGAAAGATGAGATCAAGTCAAGAATCGCACTAGCGAATTTCTACAGAGATAAAAAGCTAGACAAAAGTTATCAGAAAAATTTTAAAACACTGGTTAAACTACAAGAAGATCATCCTTATCGAAATTGTGATTTTCTTAAGAATGAATACCTTTTGCAAGAAGAAGAATATATTGCTTCCTATAAGTCCAAACGCTCTATTAGTCTAAACTTACAAGAAGTTTCCGATAGTTTACACCAAACCTTTATTGCCGAAAAACTTCGGCAAAGCTATTCGATGTTGGCCCATCAATCCATTTATCAAACAGATTATAAGATTGGTCTAATTGATGAAATTTTAAAAGAGGTAGCAGACAATGAAGAGCTCTTAAATACGCCGGCTATTGCCTTATATTACTATGGTTACAAATCCAATACTGATAAAGAAAACACAACCCACTTTGTCAATCTAAAAAAGAATATATTTAAGCATGGAAAACTATTTCCAACTGGTGAGCTTAGAGATATATCTATGATGGCCATCAATTATTGCATTGGCCAGATGAATCGAGGAAAGGATGAATTTATACGCGAAGCTTTTGAACTTTATCAACAAGGATTTAAAAACGGAATTTTCTTAGAAAATAATTTTGTTTCTCCTTGGACCTTTCACAATGTTGTTGTAGCTGGATTAAAATTAAAAGACTTTATTGGCGTAGAGACTTTTATCAATGAAAATCAAATTTATCTAGAGGATAAATTTCGTGAGAGTTTTGTTAACTACAGTTTTGCTCTTTTCTATTATGAAAAACATGATTTTTCAAAAGCCATGAATTATCTACTTCAATACGAACACGATGAAATGATTATCAACTTGAGAGCCAAGATCATGTTACTTAAAATTTATTATCAACAAGATGAAATCAATGCCCTCGAATCATTACTTGGTAGTATGCTCACTTATCTTTCTCGTAAAAAAGTAATGGGATACCACAAAGATAATTTTAAAAATATTATTCGACTAACAAAGAAGCTACTCAAAGTAAAACCTTACGACCGAGATCAAAAAGACAAATTAAAAACGCTAATAGAAGAAGCCAATCCACTTACCACGGACGACCGAAATTGGCTACTAACTCAACTAAAAAAGATTTAAATTTCATTGGTAATTTCGTACTTTCGTCTTATAAAATATCAACTCCCCCGTTCATGAAAATAAAAGCACTCACTCAATACCTAGAGTCCATCGCTCCTTCTTCTTATCAAGAATCCTATGACAATTCAGGATTGATCGTCGGTAATCCCGAAACAAAAATTACGGGCGTATTGATTTGTTTAGACTCTATTGAGGCGGTGGTCGAAGAAGCCATCGATAAAAACTGCAATGTAATCGTCGCACACCACCCTATTGTTTTTCGAGGCCTTAAACGACTAAATGGCAATAACTACGTAGAGCGAATTATCATCAAAGCTATCCAATATGAGATCGCTATTTATGCTATTCATACCAATTTGGACAATGTCTATCATCAAGGAGTAAATGGCAAAATTGCCGAGCGACTCGGACTGATTAATACCCGAATTCTAGCACCTAAATCCTTTTCCAAAAAATTACAAATCTTTGCTCCGGCCACCAATTCTCAAAAAATAAGAGAAGCACTATACGCTGCCGGAGCGGATATATCCTCTAGTCACAGCAGTATCGGAGTAGGTAATAATGCTGGCAAAAATAGCCTTGGAGAAGTACGATTAGAAATAAGTTTTTCGGCGGGTCGACAGTCTGCCATCTTACGGGCACTTCGAGCGGTAGCTCCCGATGTAAGCTATGACCTCTTCTCTGTTGAAAATAAAACTAGCAATATAGGTTCTGGAATGATCGGAGAACTCGAAACGCCCATTAAAGAAACTAAATTTCTAAAGCATATTAAAAAACAGATGAAAGCCAAATGTGTCCGCTATACCAAGCTCCGTAACCGCAAAATAAAAACGGTGGCACTCTGTGGTGGTTCCGGTAGTTTTCTGCTTTCTACGGCCATTGCACAGGGCGCAGACCTATTTTTAACGGCTGATTTTAAGTATCACGAGTTTTTTGATGCAGATCAGCGGATCGTAATCGCCGATATTGGCCATTACGAGAGCGAACAGTTTACAAGTAACCTATTATATGATATAATTACCGAGAAATTTAGTACTTTTGCAGTTTATTTGACCGGCACCAATACCAACCCAGTAAACTACCTGGTTTAGACAGGCTCTAAAGGTTTTTGTGCTATCATAATATCTTTAAAATATAAGTAATCATGGCCACCAAGGAATTAACCATAAAGGAAAAATTAAAAAATCTTTTTGAGCTACAGCAGATCGACTCAGAGATTGATCAGATTGAGATCCTCAAAGGAGAACTTCCTATGGAAGTAAGTGATCTCGAAGATGAAATTGCTGGTCTTCAAACACGTATTGATAAACTACAGACTGCTGTAGAAGATATGGAATCTACCGCTTCTCGTCACTCAGCGAATATTAAGGAAGCAGAAGCGTTGATCGAACGTTATGAAAAGCAAATGGATAATGTTAAAAACAATCGTGAATACGATGCCTTAACAAAGGAAATCGAAATGCAACGATTAGAAATCCAATTGTCGCAAAAGAAGATTCGTGAAAGCAGTACTCTTTTAGACGGAAAAAAAGAAACACTCGCTGCAGCGAAGGAACGACTAGAGACCAAGAACAAAACACTTGAGACTAAAAAGGTGGAGCTAGAGAAAATTATCGAAAAGACGATTAAGGACGAAGAGAAGCTAAAGCGAAAATCTGAAAAGGCGAAAAAAGTGATCGAACCTAGACTCCTTAAAGCTTACACGAAAATTCGTGGCGCTTACCGAAATGGTTTAGCTGTAGTTACCGTAGGTCGAAATTCTTGTGGAGGTTGTTTCAATAAAATTCCACCACAGATTCAATTAGAAATTCAATCTCAGAAGAAAATTCTTGCTTGTGAGCACTGTGGACGTGTACTCGTAGATAACGAAACTGCAGGTATTATTGATGAGACCGAAGAATAAAAAATAGATACCAATTATGGTATTAAAAAAATCCCAACTCAGATACGCTCTGAAGTTGGGATTTTTTTTCTTATGATTAGAAATATTATTTATGCGAATCAGGGGTTGGAAATAAATATATGAGTTAAAGAAACATCATCTTCTAATTGAATTTGGGATGTTTTGCTTTTGGCTCCTAGCTTCTGGCTATTTGCTTCCTTCCACCGCGATAGAAGGGAGCAAATAGCCAGAA
>CALGJS010000484.1 GCA_937927835.1 uncultured Saprospiraceae bacterium
TTCTGGTGGACCTTTATTGGATTCTCAAGGAAAATTGATTGGCGTGAATACCGCCATTTTTAGCCCCTCTGGTGCTTATGCTGGTGTTGGTTTTTCAATCCCTTCTCATGTCGTAGATTGGGTCGTTCCAGATTTAATTAAGTATGGAAAAATCAATCGTCCAACCTTAGGAGTCGAATTGGCTAGTCCACAAGTTATGCGAAGAATGGGCATGGAAGGAATCTTAATTTATGACGTTATAAAAGGTGGTGCAGCTGAAAAAGCTGGTCTCCAACCAACCCGTTGGAACCGTCAAGGTTCAATCGTTTTAGGAGATGTGATTACCGCTATTAACGGCGAAAAAGTAACGAATCGAGGAGAGCTTATTCTCATCCTAGAAAAATATAAACCTGGCGATCGCGTCACCTTATCGATCACCCGAGATTACGAACCCGCCGAAGTGGAATTGACATTTGATAGTATGCGAGAATAGGGGAGTTTTCTACAAGGTTTATCAAACCTCACGGGTTGAGGTGGATTTGGTAAATTTGGTAAAAATTCTTTGACTTGAAAAGATGCAAAATTAAAGTTAAAAGTAAAAACCGCATAACTTATCTCGACTTGATGTGAAATAGGTTGAAGTTGTTTAAGAATTCGAAAAGAAGTTGAGACAGAAAAAGATTCTGACGCAAGCCTTTTTGGAGTTTTTAAACAACTTCGTTATGCGGTTTTTACTTTTTTAATAAGAGGTTCTCCTTAATTCGTTTTTACAAAACGAGTCGTGTTGACGCTGTCTCCTAACACCGTTCTAAGAAAATAGACGCCACTACTAAGTTCTGGTAGATCCAAATTGATCGTAGTAGTGCCAGTCAAGATATCTTGTTTTATTTGTTTGAGCACTTTACCATCCACACCAATCACTGTCATTTCTAGCATACCATCTATAGGAGAAATATAAGCGGTTCGTAAGGTCTGTCCATAGATTGGATTAGGTTGAATATTTACAATTACCTTATCCGTTTTAAAATTAACTACACGAGTTCCAAGGATTTCTTGAGTACCGTCAAAGTCAGTTTGAGTTAATCGATAATAATTTTCACCGATGATTGGATTTTTATGAATATACTGATAGTTGGTAATTTCAGAAGTAGTTCCTTGACCATTTACTTCCTCTAGAAAGACAAAATTTCTTCCGTCCGTAGAGTGCTCGAGTGTATAATGGTCGTTATTAAATTCTGAATTAGTAACCCAATTCAAAAGGCTAGTTTTATTTTTTGGAGTTGCTTCGTAGCTTGTCAGCGTAACTGGAAGTGGTGCTGTGCCAGCAAAGACAATACCGTAGTCTTCTGATTGTCCGGTAGTTAAATTTTGACAAGCATCACTAATACTTTCATTAGCAACGATACGCATCCGTAAAATCACCCCACTGATTAAAGGGGCTGCTGGTGCAGTATAATTAAAGGCACGAAAACCTCCAGCGAATCTTTGACCACCAGAAGTGAAAATAAATTCGTCCGTGTCTAAGAAATCACCATCATTATTATAATCAAGATAAATTCTAACTGCGTCAAACGTGCTGGTAGCAAAGTCGCCAACATTGAAAACTACTTGATATACATCTCCAGGATTAAGGTTTGCTACTTGTAAGCAGGAGTTATCTACGTAGGTACTACCATCCGTGATGGCATTACCAGAACTATTGTTGATCGCTTCTATTGAGAAAAAGGTTACACCACCATTTCCTAAACTACCACCAGGTAAACAAGCATTGGTAGGACTTTGCACAATACTAATAAAATCAACTTTTGTTTCCGTTGTTCCAGTACCTGATCCATTACTAGCTGTCAGGGTCACATCGTAGCTCCCAATAGACGGATAAACAACTGTTGGGTTTTGTATAGTAGAAGAAGATGGCGTTCCTCCTGGAAAGGACCAATTCCAACTGCTAGTACCATTAACTGAGTTGTCCGAAAAGGTGATTGATGTTCCAGCACAACCTACAGTGGTACTCGCTGTAAAATTAGTAATTGGAGGTCCGGTAGAACAGGTAACTAGGCAATCTCCACTTCCTCCAGGAGCAGCATTAATAATCGCTTGGTTCGCAAGATTTTTAGAGTTTTGGGACCAGGCATTAGTAATGTTTACAGATGGAGCCATGATGAATCCAGAGCCAGAGGCGTCGTGTGTCGCTCCAAAATTATGGCCGATTTCGTGAGCCGTAAGCACACGCAATTGGGCCGCATTAGTGGTGTAATCTTCTAGAATATGATAGCGAGAATTTGAGCAGATTACATTGACACTTCGATAGGCTAGTCCTACCGTCGTACCGTCAAAATCACGGTTAGACCACAATTGTCCTAGATCGTAGGTCGAAGTAAAACCTCCAGCATTTCCCCAATCTCTAAAGTCAGGAAGTAAGTCGTTTGGATTCGTAGAAGCAGTCCACGGGTCACCACCAGAAGTAGCCACTATAAAATTTTCTATAATTAAAAATTCAACTCCATCATCAAAATTAGTGGTACCACTTAATTGATAATTATTAGCTACATTATTCATTACGCCAAGCGTATAAGCAGTTACAGCGCTTACATCTGACCCTCTATCTTGATAATAACTAAAGTCGGATGCAATGGCCAAATCAAGTTCCCAACAATCTCCTGCAGGCGTCAAGGAAGGATTGTTATTGGTATTAGAATTTTGCTTTTTTGCTTGCTCCGAATGCGCACAGGTCATCGTTCTTTCAATTACCTGATCGGGGCGATATAAGATTACTTCTCCTTCTGTAAGATTATCTTGGAAACGATTAGCAGGCTCAAAGTAAACGGTATTTTCCCCATCTTGGACAAAGCCATACAAAAAATCATCCTTAATGGTTACCCTGACTTCACTGCCAGGGCGGTCTACTAGGTATCCATAATAAGTTTTGGTTTCATCATCTTGTTGTTCCTCGATTCCATTAGCCGTCAATACTCGTACCCGATAATCAGGGCTACGTAAATTTACTGAATAGAGCTCTAAATTCCATTCGTGTTCTGTACCAAAATTTAAAGTTATCCGACTATCGTTTGTAGGAGATTGTAACCTAGCATTAATTTGACGGATGTCAATCTGGTACACATCCGTTGTAGTGAATTTTTCAGAAATTGTACTATAGTCATTAAGTTCAACTTTTTGACCAGTAAAGGTATCCTGCGCCATGGTTATAACAGGAGCTATTAATAATATCATAAATAGCGTAAGTGTAATGGTTATGTTTTTCATAAATGGATTTTTTTGCCGGGTGGCGTGTTTATTAATTTGAATAGGTAAGGTATGTCAAAAAAATATTGGGGTAGCATAAAGATACAATTTTATTGGATATAATTATTTATTTATATAAAAATACTTTTTGCTATTTTTCATTTAAAATGAAAATAGGGGGTTTACCCTGAATGAATAAAAAGAAACCCCTTAGGATTTTAGAATTATTAATCAGGGAATTACCTTAGTACACTGTGTACTAAGAAATAGAAAATGATGACCTCTGAGATTTAAAGAGAATTTTAAATGATACTTTTTTTGATAATAAAATCTACTACTTACATCCAACTTTCTTTAGATCGCTCCACCGCATACAACACATAATCCTTCAACGCCTTCGCATGTGCCAACGGAATATAAGGAACCGTCAAGTTTCCACCCGCCGTAGAAAAATCAAGCGTCGCTAAATCCTTTCGTCGTTGAAAAGGACTTTGCTTTAAAGTGATAGAT
>CALGJS010000485.1 GCA_937927835.1 uncultured Saprospiraceae bacterium
CCGAGTGAGCCGACTATCGATGGTTTTGATGAGACACCAATAGAGTGTCCTAATGATATGACCGGTGCCTTAACGGTTAATATTACCCCAGGTAATTCAGCCATTGGTAATATTGCTTGGAGTACAGGAGAGACCGGCCCAACTATTACAGATCTCGCACCGGGAGAATACAAAGTAACCGTTACTGCCGTTGATGGATGTGTAGATTCACTCTCAAAAATATTAACTACGCCAGATGAGATTTCAGTGGTGATCAATGAGATAACTCCAACCTGTCCAGGAGATTCGGATGGCCGAATTAGTTTAGATATTTCAGGAGCTACCGACCCTGATTATGTTATTACTTGGGATGATGGTAGTAGTGTAAATCCTCGCTTTGCCTTGGCTTGTGACTCTACTTATTTTGTCACGATTACTGGATTAAATGGTTGTGATACCCTCAAAGAGGAGATATTTTTAGATTGTCCTCCAGAAATTAATGTAGTCTTCTCACAAGAAATGGGGGTAAGTTGTTTTAATGGTGATTGTGATGGACAAGCCTTAGTGACTGCTTCTGGTGGTACTAATGGAGCAAATGTTTATAATTATGTGTGGGCAAATGGAGAAAATGCGATGGAAACCGTAAACAGTAGTGCCACTCAACTTTGTCGGGGTTGGAACCTAGTGACCGTTAGTGATAACGTACTTGGTAGTAATGGCTGTTTTGTAGTAGACTCTGTTTTTATTGACTCTCCAAGTGAGATTACCTTACCCTTGGCGAATATTGATATTGAAAATGCTAGCTGTCTAGGTGATAGTGATGGAATGATTACCATTGCAGCATCTGGTGGTACACCTGATTATGATTATATCTGGGGAGATGGTACGACGGGACCAATCAATGGAGGATTACCAGCAGGACAATACGATGTAACCATCATAGATGCAAACTTATGTGAAGAGCCTAAAAATATAACGGTTGGTGAACCAGCCCTATTTGAAATTATGGTAGACACTGCACAATTACAAGAAGTGCTTTGTCCTAGTGATAGTACGGGCGTAATTGTTGTTTTCCCAACTGGAGGAAATGCCGGAATTGTAGATTACCAATGGACCGATAATGTTTCTACCAGTTCGGTAGGTGTTAATTTAAAGGCAGGAACTTATTCTATTACCGCAACAGATCCGAAAGGCTGTACGGATAATATTTTAATAACACTGGACGAACCAGATCCAATCGTATTTGATATTGCGGATATTGTAGAGCCACAATGTTTTGGCTTCCAAACGGTCGTAACGATTGATACCGCTTTTGGCGGTAATGGTCCGCTCTACGAATTCTCTGTTAATAATGGACCAAAAGTACCAATTCAGGGAGCGATACGAGTACTTGGTGGACAACCAGCACTGATTACGGTATTCGATCGATCCGGTTGTCGAGCAGAAGAAGAAATTATTATTAGTCAGCCGGCTCAAATCGTCGTAGATCTAGGAGACGATATTGAAATTCAATTAGGGGAAGAGGCAGAAATTGATCCTTTTATTGGGTCTTTATTGCCGATAGATTCGATCGTATGGCAACCATTAGCTGATCTAGTTTGTATGGATAGTGCTTTCTGTTTAGATGTTACGGTTGCTCCGCTAGAATCGCAAACCTATGCTTTGACTGTTTTTGATTCAAACGGTTGTAGTGCAACGGATGATATTTTAGTAGAGATCGATAAAAATCGTAACGTATTTATTCCTAATGCCTTTTCTCCAAACGGAGATGGTAATAACGATTTCTTTAAACCATACGTTGGACCGGGGGTAGAAAACATCAACTTTATGCGGGTATTTGACCGTTGGGGTGAGGTACTTTACTCTAGGGACAATACCATTGTCAATAAATATTTACCGGATGATTTAGATCAGTCTGGATGGGATGGTACCTTGAATGGTAAACGAATGAATCCTGGTGTATATGTTTATATCATGCAAGTTCAATTTGTAGATGGAACGGTGCTGTTGTACCGTGGGGATGTGACGTTATTGTACTAGTGCCTACGGCACTAGTAATATGAATCAGAAGTAAAAATAAATTTACTACGATGTTATTTTGTCAATCCCTAGCATTTCAGTTATACTTAAGGTCCTGATTCACATTTTAGCTAGTTTAAAAAATCCCCTGATCAGTTATTGATCAGAGGATTTTTTATTCCACAAAATTAGCGTTAAGCGTTAGCCAAAACCCTATTATTTAGTTTCTACCTATTCTTCCACTTGGTTTCGTCTCTCCGAAAAAATGAACAATCCAATGAAGGTGATCAGACCATTGATGATCAACAATTCAAATCCAAATTTATAACCAAAAAATAATTGCGCTGAATAATGATTAATAAAAAAAGTAAGGATCGGAGAAGCGATACAAATAGCTGGCGTTAGTCGATCTGTTACCGCTCGATCAATATAAAAACCAAATAAATAAAGTCCTAATAATGGACCATAAGTATAGGTCGCAACGGTAAATATTTGTTTAATTACCGCTTGATCGTTTACAAAGTAAAAAATCAAAATGACGAAAAACAGTAAGATCGAAAATCCAATATGCACTAAAAATCGTTTACGACGCTGTTCATCTTTGACGGCTTCTTCGGCTTCATCGTCCGTATCAAATCCTAAAATATCAACACAAAATGAAGTGGTAAGTGCCGTCAACGCAGAGTCTGCACTGGAGTACGCAGCCGCAATTAATCCTAAGATAAAGACCACTCCTACTGTTGGTCCAAGGTGACGTAAAGCAACTGCTGGATATAATAAATCTGTATCCATTTTAGCTACTCCGTTTACAATTTTGGTAGGAATTTCGATGCCTACTTGATTGGTATAAATGTATAATAATGCGCCAAGCGTCAAGAAAAGTAGATTAACAAAAACGAGCACAATCGAAAACCAGAACATATTTTTTTGAGCATCTCCGATGTTTTTACAACTGAGATTTTTCTGCATCATATCTTGATCCAGTCCCGTCATCACGATCGCCATCGAGGCACCGCCTAATAATTGTTTAAAGAAATTTTTTGAATCAGACCACCCTTCTTCAAAAAAGAAAATTTGAGAATAAGAAGAGTTTCTAACATTATCATAAATTTCAGGAAAGGAGAAATCAAGTCGATTTGCAATCACCACCACTGTAAGAATCACCGCAGATAGCATACAGAAAGTCTGTAAAGTATCTGTCCAAACAATGGTCTTAATTCCGCCTTTAAAGGTATAAATCCAGATAAGTAGAATAGTAAATAATACGGTTAGCCAAAACGGAATACCATAAGCATCCATCACAAAACGCTGTAGAACGATCGCGACGAGATATAATCGAAAGGAAGCACCAATGACTCTAGACAACATAAAGAAAGACGCGCCTGTTTTATAAGAAGATGGACCAAATCTTTGATCTAAATAAGTATAAATAGAGGTGAGTTTTAGGCGATAATACATAGGCATTAGCACCGTTGCAATCACGGCATAACCGATCAAGTAGCCAAGCACCATTTGCATATAAGAAAACTGACTATCGTTTACCCATCCTGGAACAGAGATAAAAGTTACTCCTGATAAACTAGCTCCAATCATTCCAAAAGCCACCAAATACCAAGGTGACTGACGCCCAGCAATAAAAAAGTCTTGATTACTGGCTGATTTCCCTGTAAAAAAAGAAATGCTTAGAAGGAGTAAAAAGTAAGCAACGACGATGACCAGTATTAGGCCTGCGCTAAGTTGTTCCATAGTAGTTTGATAAAAATTTAACTTTAGTCCCGATGAGAACCCTAAAAATGCAAAGATAGTTAATAATGCGAATCAGAGGTAAAACTTAAGTTTAAAGCTAACGAATATCAGTATAAAATTGCTATTTGCATTTTGCTTTTGGCTATATGCTTGAAACCCTAATCCGCATTACTAATCAGAATTATTCTTGCAATTTTGGTCCAAAGCAAAGATCGCCTGCATCGCCTAACCCAGGTACAATGTATGATTTGGCGGTTAGTTCTTCATCTTTAGCGCCCATCCAGATACTTGCCTTAGGATAAAGTCTACGAATATAATTATAGCCATAGTCGGAAGCTATGGCCGTACAAATATGAAGTGATTCGGGCGTACCATACTCTTCTAAGGAGCGAATGGCTACATCCATAGAAGCACCTGTTGCCAACATGGGATCGACAATAATTAACGTAGCTCCATTCAGGTCAGGACAAGTAACATATTGCAGATTGATCTCGAAGGTACCGTCTTTATGATGCATTCGATAAGCAGAAATGAAGCAACTTCCCGCTTGATCTAGGGTATTAATGAATCCTTGATAAAAAGGTAAGGCCGCTCGCAAGATACAAGCGACAACGACTTTAGAGGTAGGCAACATACAATTAGCTATTCCCATTGGCGTTTCTACATCTTTTTGCTCGTAAGGTAATTTTTTACTGATTTCGTAGGCCATTATCTCTCCAATCCGTTCCATATTGCGTCGAAAACGCATTCTGTCTTTTTGGATATTGATATCTCTTAATTCAGCAATAAACTGATTAACGATAGAATTCTGGTCGGCAAAGTTATAAGTCATTACGTTTGTTTGTAGAGATGGTCTAAGAGCTTGTCTAAATTGCTAAAATTTAGGTATAAAACTAAAAATTTTTTATTACTTTTAGACTTTTGATCACAGACTTATTTTACTATGTCTAAAAAGAACCACCATTCCGACTCTAATCATAACCAGCAATCTGGGGAGATTTCTATTATCCGTGATATTTTGATGGGTCAACAGATATCGGAATACGAGATAAGATTCAACCAATTAGACGAAAGACTGAATCAATTAGAAGAGATTTTTCACCAAAGAATTGATCATTTAAACGTTACTATTTCAGATCAACAAGAACAATCGAATCGAGATTTTTCTGATAGAATGGATCGATTGGAAAATTTGATTGCTGCTAGCATTGAAAATCTAAATACCAAGATTGATAAGGTTACTAATGATGATAAGAAAAAACTTGGTAAGATGATGGCTGAATTAAGTCAGAAACTAATCGGTGAATAATGACGTTGTTTAATACCACACCCCACCAGTACAAAGTTTAGATGGCCTAAATATTTTTAATTAGAAAATTTATGAATAGCTCTTCCTCTTCCCCATCGCCCGAAGAAGAAGCACAACTACTCGAACAGTTGCGTCAGGCATTGTTGTCTGAAGATCGAAAAGCAGTGGCAGCCATTCGGGCAATACTTGAAGACGAAGCCCAACTCTCAGAAAAGGTATCCCCTATCATTCGACAACATCTGGCCTTTATAAAAGAGAATTTCGAAGGAGAATACGGTATTATCATTGAAGAGATCGTCACCAAAAAATTGGCAGATTCGCAGGATGAAATCGTTAATATGATTTTTCCAAAGCTGAATACCATCATCAAAAAATTTATAACGGCTCAATTTCAAATGCTCAAAGAGGGAATTGATACACAAATCAAAACGGTACAAAATCGGTTTTCTCCCAAAAATATATTTAGTCGATTTTTTGGTCCTTCGGATAGCGACCTTATCTTAAGCCAATTAGATAATCCGGAAGTTCACGAAATTTATTTAGTACAACGAGAATCTGGTTTACTACTAGGAAGTTATGCAAAAGAAAAAAATACAGATCAGGATGTCATAGCTGGCATGTTGACTGCCATTAAGTCTTTTGCGGAAGATGCTTTTAATCGAGGAAAAGAAGATTTGGAAATGATTCAGTATGAGAATTATAAAATATTTCTGCAAAATTTACCCTCTTACTACTTTGCCGTCGCCATGACTGGTTCAATATCTACTTCAGAAAAAGAAAATTTATCTAATAAATTAATTACTTTTGCGGAAGTCAACGTGCCCTTTGATACTACGGATGTCAACTCAACCCTGACGGATCGAATATCTAGTGCATTAGCCAAGCATTTTGACCAATTCAACATCCAACAACAATAACACAAGACTTATGCTAAGCAAAAAAGTAATTTTGACTGGTAGCTTTGGGGTAGGTAAGACCTCCTTATTCGAAAGGTTTATTAACAATAAATTCGAGGATAAATATCTCACCACTATTGGCGTTAAAGTTGGGAAAAAATTGGTTAATACTGACAAAGGTGACCTATCCATGATGATCTGGGATATCGCTGGAGAAGTAGCACAAAATAAAGTCCCTACTTCTTATTTTTTAGGGACCAGCGGCATCATCTATGTTTTTGATGTAACCCGTCCTTCTACTTACCGAAACATCTCAGAAGACCTCGAATATCTTAAAAGTATCAATAAATTAACGACCATTAAGGTGGTAGGTAATAAAAAAGATCTTGTCTCTCAGGAAGACCTTAATAAACTGCAGGAAGAAATACTTTTGCCTGTCGACCTGTTTACCAGTGCAAAAACCGGGGAAAACGTAGAAAAGCTTTTCCACGATTTTGCG
>CALGJS010000486.1 GCA_937927835.1 uncultured Saprospiraceae bacterium
TAAGGCTTAACTTACCCAAAAGGACAACAACTAAACCGGTAGATACAATACTTTTTAATCCTTTGCCTTTTTTGAGGATCAAAGATACCGACAACAACCCTTACCAAATTAACTGGTTCTATGAAATATTTCGCTTTTCTATTAATTATAATCTTTACCATTCAGGTTGGATTTGCCCAAAATCAGCCCAATATTATTTGGCTCATGGCAGAAGATATCAGCACCGATATTGGCTGTTACGGAATGGCTGAGGTCCAAACGCCAGTCCTAGACAAAATGGCCAAAGAAGGCATTCGATTTGATAATTGCTTCGTGACCAATCCTATTTGTTCGCCGAGCCGTTCTTCCATGATGGTCGGTACCCACCAGACCAAAATAAATGCGCATCACCACCGTAGTAATCGAAAAGTTCCGCTCGATACTAATTACCAACCCTTTACATACCATCTACGTAAGGCCGGATATACGACCATCTTAGGACATCATGGCGTTATGAATAAGGGTCGGAAAACAGATGTTAATTTTAAAAGTACAAAATTGGGAGAATGGGATGGAATAACCAAATTTGGACTCTTTGATAAGTATGATAATTTTGAAAAAGAAGACCAGCCTTTTTTTGCACAAATTCAGCTGCTCGCTACCCATCGCGGTGACTGGTGGGAGGAGGTGAGAGCAAAATCTAAACATCCCGTTGATCCGGCAAAAGTAGTTTTACCGCCTTACATGGCAGACCATCCGGTAGTACGGTTAGACTGGGCTAAATATCTGGATCAGATGGAATATATTGATGCCGAAATTGGGATGATCTTCGAAGAATTGAAGGAGAAAGGTATGGCAGAAAATACCGTTGTCATTTTTATTGGTGATAACGGCCGTTGTAATATTCGTGGCAAAGGTTATTTACATGATCCCGGATTGAGGATTCCTTTTATCGTCTATTATCCTAAAAAATTTAAAGGAAATCAAGTACGGAAAGACGTGGTCAGCGCCACGGATATTACGGCTACGATTCTGGATTTTGCAGGAGTTAAAGTACCTGATTATATGACAGGACAACCTATTTTCGATGAAAATTTTAATCGGGAGTTTGTTTTTGGTACGCGCGATCTTTGGGACGAGGTACCGGAACAATCACGGGCCGTAACTTCTGGAGATTGGAAATATATTCGCAACGATAAACCCGAAATTTCTTGCGATGCACAACAAGCTTACTTGGAATTTTACCGTCCTGCCGTACATATCATGCGACAGTTGAACGAAGAAAATAAACTGACACCTGCCCAGCAATTTTATTTTAACCCAACCAAACCTAAAGAAGAATTATACGATTTGAGCAAGGATATCCACGAACAAGTAAATCTAGTTGAGGATGAAAACTGTCAAGAAATTCTGAATAATTTAAGAAAAATATTATCAGCAGAGGAAAAAACAATGACGCCAGTCAGTGATATTTACAAACCCGTTCATCCTGGTGCAGTAGATGTTTTAGAATGGGTAAAAAAAGAAAAACCAGCATTATATCAGCAAATGTTAAGTGGCGTTGAAATTGGGTTTAAAAAATTGAATGGGGAGTATAAGAAGTCGTTGAATCGTTGAGGTCTTGGATTTAATCGTTTATTTGTTTAGTCGTTTAAACGATGAGCCTGATCTAAAAAGTATTTTTCTCGCAGAAAACGCAAAGACGCAGAGGTTCTTTAACGTGTATATCTTTTATCGCGAAGAAGTTATATATTTTATTTTTATTGAATGAAATTCATGATTTCTGTTTTTGTAGTTTTTAGAGTGGACTCAACGACTCAACGATTAAACAAATAAACACAAAAAAACAAACACGTCAGTAAAAAATGAAAAACAGTAAACTGTTTCCAATATTTATCTTCTTAACTGTTCTTGTTTCTAACAATACACAAGCTCAATCTGTTCTCTCTGGAATTTTGCAAGATAGACAAACTGGAGAGCCGCTGATTGGCGGTCATATTGAGCTTAATTTTACCACCGATTCTTTGACCTATTTTGGTCTAGCAGATTACGATGGTGTCTTTTCTATTCAAGTGGAAGAAAGTGGAGAGTATGTAATGAAGGTCAGCTATATTAGTTATGAAACAGTCAACCAAGTCTTGGTAATTGAGGATGGCACACTAGATATAGGAACGATTCAACTCAATGCGAGTAATTCTATGTTGGATGAAATTCAGGTAGTGGCTCGTCAAGAAAGAACGACTTTAAAAGGGGATACCACCCAATATAATGCGGATGCTTATGCCTCAAATCCAGATGCAGCAGCAGGAGATCTGCTGGAAAAAATGCCTGGGTTTGTCGTAGCCGAAAATGGAGAAATGCAAGTACAAGGTGAAAAAATCACCCGCATTTTAGTCAATGGTAAACCTTTTTTTGCAGATGATCCCAATATGGCTTTGGAAAATTTACCCGCTGAGATTATTGACAATATCCAAGTCTACGACCAACAAGATGAAGAGGACGAAGCTGCTGGATTTTCAAGCGGAAATACCGCCAAAACGGTTAACATTATTTTAAAAGAAGCATACAAAAATGGAACCTTCGGAAAAGTCTACGCTGGCCTTGGCCTGGATAGAAAATATAAAGTCGGAGGTAATCTAAGTTTGCTAAATAAAAAAAGACGAATTAATATTTTGAGTCAATTTAATAATATCAATCAACAAAATTTTTCTTCAGCGGACCTACTAGGTGTCTCTGAAGGAGGAAAAAAAGGGGGCAATAAACGTCGTAGTGGCAGTAGTAAAGATTTTTTGGTTCCCAACCAAGGAGGCATCAACGAGACCAATGCCTTTGGTATCAACTACCAAGAAAAATGGGGAGATAAAACCGAAGTGACCAGTAGTTATTTCTTTAACAAATCAAATAATAACAGCGGATCAGAATTAACTCGAGAATTCTTTAATCGTGCAGCGCCTTTTTCTTTTCAGGAAAACTCAACCAGCAATAGCGAAAATATAAACCATCGATTTAACGCTCGGATCAAACATAAATTTAATGCTAAAAATTCCGTTTTTGTTCAACCTGTTCTAACCTTTCAAAAGAACCAAGGAACAGTCATTGGAGAAGCAGAAACTTTTTCAGATAATAATTTATCTAACTCCCTTTCTGATATTTTCAAAACAGATTTAACCGCTTTTAAGTTCTCCAATCGAATCGTTTATAAACATCAACTAAAAAAGAAAGGTCGGTCAATTGTTCTTACGGTCCGAAATACCTATGATACCTCTATTGGCGATAGAATTTCTACGGCTGAAAATATAAATTTTAACAATACAGACACCCTATTTTTAAATCAAAATTCTAATTTAAACAATCTAAAAAAATCCTATTCTACCGCCTTTCGTTTTTCTGAACCACTTCCTAAAAAAAGCCAACTACTCATTGGATATACGATCGGGAAAGAAGATTATCAATCAGAGATCATCACCGCCGATTTTGATAAAAATGAAGAAATCTACAACTTGGTAAATGAAGAATTGAGTACTAAATTTAACCGATCCTATCTATGGCAAAAAGGAGAATTAGGTTTTAGTAAAAAGAAAAAGAAACTAAAATTAGAATTCCGTGGTAACTTTCAATTAGCAAATTTTAGTAACAAACAATCATTACCAACTGATAATACTATTGATAAAAAATTCACTAACTTCTTACCCTCTGCTTCCATAAATTATAAAATTAGTAAGGAAAAAAACTTTCAGTTTCGATATTGGTCCGCCACCCGACTTCCCAAAATTCAAGATTTACAAAGTACCATTGATAATAAAAACCCATTGCGATTACGGACGGGAAACCCTGATTTAGATCAACAGATCGATCATATTCTAAACGTAAAATTCATGGCCAATAACCCTAAAAAAGCAACAACTTTTTTTGCAGTGCTCCGCGCAAATTATGCCCAAGATTTTATTAGTAATAATTTAATCATTGCGACGACCCCCGACACCCTTGGGAGCATTATTTTGCCATCGGGTGGTCAACTTAGAACTCCCGTAAATTTATCAGGCTACACCGATGCGCGACTTTTCCTGAACTATGGTTTACCAATTCCTAAATTAAAATCTAATTTCAATATAAATTTTGCTTATAATTATCGCCGGATACCAACGCAGTTAGATGGGATTGGGTTGGTTACACAAACACAAAAAATTTCAACGGGTTTGGTCTGGGGTAGCAATATTAGCCCAAGTATTGATTTTATATTTAAATCAAATACGAGTTTTGATTTTTCTAAAAATGATTTCACCAATCAGACCAAAATCTTTAGTCAACGAACCACCGCAAAGCTGAATTATATTCTTAATAATAAATGGCGGATTAACACAAATATTACGCACCGTTTTTACGAAACTTTTGCTACCAATCCCATCGACGATTTTATTCTATGGAACATTAGCTTAGGATTTAAATGCTTAAAAGATCAAAGAGGAGAGTTTTCTCTGACCTTGTTCGATATTTTAAATTCTAACATTAATATTTCACAAAGATTTAATGAAAATTCCTTAACCCAACGTTCCTCGTTAACCCTGAAACGTTTTGTGATGCTTAGTTTCCAATATAACATTCGAGCATTTAAAAAATAAAAAAATCACTTATGAAGTTTTTAAAAATCAGCCTCCTTTTTTTGAGTACTTTATTCTTCTCTCCTATTCATCTAAATGCCCAATTTGCTGACAGTCCAAATCATGGGTGGCAGTTTAAAAAATTAGTTAAAGGAGAAAATGAATCCAATTATCACTTAAACAGTTTTGATGCTAACAATTGGAAAAACGTTAGCTTACCACACACTGCTAACCTTGAACCGCTGCTTGTCAATAATCAATGGCAAGGCATCTGTTGGTATCGTCGTTCCGCGGAAGTACCGATGAATCTAAAAGGTAAAAAAGTATTTTTAGAATGGGAAGGCGCTATGCATGTAGCGGAAGTTTTTATCAATGGACAATTTATTGAAAAACATTTGGGCGGTTACTTACCAATCGTCATCGACGCAACCCCTTATTTAAAATTCGGAGAAAAAAATGTGGTGGCCATACGATTAGACAATCAAGACGATCCGCTTACCGGACCCAAACCATTAAAGATTTTAGATTTTAATATGTACAGCGGTTTGTACCGAAATCATAAAATAATCATCAAGGACTCTTTATACATTTCACATCCAAACTTGGCTCGAAAAGTAGCTGGTGGTGGCTTATTTATCACCACACCAACCGTTACCAAAACATCCGCTGAAGTAAATATCAAAGCACACGTGGTCAATGAATTTGCTAATAATAAAAATGCCTTTATTAAACACACTATTCTGTTCAATGGCAAAGAAATTACTCAGATCAAAACCAAACTAAAACCGAAAACAAAAAACAGACGGATAAAAGTTTATCGGGATTTAGAAGTATCCTCTTCTATAACTGTGGACAATCCCAACCTCTGGCACCCCGACCATCCGCATCTATACGACTTAAAAACGGAAGTCTTAATTAATGAAAAAGTAGTGGATACCCAAATGGATCGTTTTGGAATCCGTCATTTTGAATTTAAAGGCATGGATTTATACATCAATGGAGAAAAGACCTTTTTGCGTGGCACCAATCGACACCAAGAATATCCATTTATCGGCTACGCTTTATCCGACAATGCCCAATATCGAGATGCAAAAAAAATAAAGGATGCAGGGTTTGATTATATCCGACTTTCTCATTATCCGCACTCCCCTGCCTTTATGGATGCTTGTGACGAATTAGGCTTGGTTGTTACCGATGCTATTTTAGGATGGCAATATTACAAAGATGATGATCGATTTAGGGATTACTGTTATAATGCTACCAGACAGTTAATCCGTCGAGATCGAAATCATGCTTGTGTTTTGTTATGGGAAGCTTCTTTAAATGAGACAGCCATGCCGGAATATTTTATGGAGATGTTGAATTCGATTGTTCACCATGAATTCCCTGGTAAAAACACCTATACCGCTGGTTGGAAAGATTATGCGTACGATGTCTTTTTTCAAGCTCGCCAACATAAAATAAAACACCATGATCGGGATCGAAAACACACCAAACCGTATGCAGTTTCAGAATATGGAGACTGGGAATATTATTCCAGTAACGCTGGATTAAATCAAGATAAATTAGATAAAACACTCCGTTTCCAAACGAGTAGCCGTCAACGAAGAGGTTTTGGTGAAGCTAGATTATTAAATCAATTAAAAAACATTCAGGAATCTCATAATGACAATTTCACGACCCCTGCTTTCGCAGATTCTTACTGGGTGATGTATGATTATAATCGAGGATACCATCCTGATATAGAACTTTCGGGTGTTTCAGATATTTTCCGTATAGAAAAATTGGCTTATTATTTTTACAAAAGTCAGCGTCACCCAAGTAAAGAACTCGTTTTAAATATTGCCTCTTTTTGGACTGAAAAGTCACCCACTGATGTAAAGGTTTTAAGTAATTGCGACGAAGTTGCCTTATATTTAAATGATCAATTAATCGCAAAACAAAAACCAGATACGGATAAAAACTCGACACATCTTTCACATCCTCCATTTACTTTTAAGATGGAAAAATACGAACCCGGAACCCTCAAAGCCATCGGCTTCCGTAATGGAAAACAAGTAAAAGAGACGATGATACAATCACCAAAAGCTCCATCGAAATTAAAAATCTGGATTGACGAAAGTGGAAAAAAACCAGCAGCCGGCGTAAATGATGTTTTATTTGTCTACATTGCTGCGGTAGATAATAATGGCACAATCAATCCTAACTTCTCAGAAACTATAGACCTAAAAATCGAAGGAGATTTTGAAATATTAAACCCAGAAGAAATAATCGCAGAAGCTGGAATTGCTACTGCTTTGGTCAGAATTGGAACGACCAATGGAAAATGTAGCGTGCAGGCAAAAGCAAAAGGTCTCAACGGTAATTTTGAATTTGAGGTAAAAAAATAAAAAACAATGAACAGAAGAAATCTTATCAAAAATTCAGCACTTGCAACTGGAGGAATCCTGCTGAATACTGCTTCTTTTGCGAATAAAAACAATCCAAATATGGAAAACGAAAATTTAAAATTAAAAGGTAATTTCAAGCATTCTGTTTCTCGATGGTGCTATAAAAAAACACCTTTTACCGATTTATGTAAAGCCGTACAAAGTTTTGGAATGCACTCTATCGAGTTAACAGGACCGGAGGAATGGGAAGAGATGAAAGACTATGGTTTGACTTGTGCCATCGGTTGGGACAAATATCCTCCAGGAATAAAACTGGATAATTTTTATTCCAACCCAGATAATCATGATGCCTTGGAAAACTATTATAAATTATTAATTCCAAAAGCAGTGAAAGCTGGTGTTAAAAATTTAATCTGCTTGTCAGGACAAAAACAAGGTCGCACAGATTATCAAAATATGATTAATTGTAGAAATGGTATTCAGCGAATTATTGGTCTAGCGGAAGATAATGGCATTACCATTTCAATGGAATATTTAAACTCAAAAGTGAATCATCCAGATCATCAATTTGATAATATGGAATGGGGCGTGGCACTTTGCGAAATGATAGATTCTCCTAATTTCAAAATCCTTTACGATATTTATCATGCCCAAATAATGGAGGGGGACGTCGTAGCAACTATTCGAAAATATCATTCCTATATTTCTCACTATCATACGGCAGGTGTTCCTGGGCGACATGAAATTGACGATACCCAAGAATTAAACTATCGCTTTATTATGGAAGAAATTAAAAAGACGGGTTACACCGGATTTATCGGCCAAGAATTCGTTCCAACTGGAAAAACAGAAGAGGAAAAGTTAGCAGCCTTGAAAGAATCAGTCTTAATTTGTGATGTGTAAACTATAAAAAAAGCAAAAATTTTATGGATTTTAGAAATCTACTTCTTTTTATCTGTCTACTGACCTTTGCACAATGTAATCCTTCAGCTTCTAAGAAGATAGCGTTATCAGAAGGAACCAAAGATGTAATCGTCATGCTGTTAATCGGCCAGTCCAATATGGCAGGTGCCGGCAACTATGATGCTTTGGATGCAACCGTAAAAAAACGAATTGAAAAAATAAGCGACCGTGTCAGTTTGAGCATTAATGGTAAACCTCCTATCCCGTTAACCTACAGTTTTTCAAAATACCAAAAAAAGAAACGAGGCTTCGGAAATATATTTGGCCCAGAACTTTTCTTGGGCCTCACGCTCGCAGAAAAATTTCCTAACCAGGACTTTCTTTTTGTAAAACGTTCACAAGGAGGAACTGCCCTGTATGGCGCCTGGAATCCGGAGTGGACCGCTGAAAAAGCAGCTGCGGTTGAGAAGAAAGGTTTTAAACAAAACTTGCAGTTATATAACGAATCTTTAACCCAATTAAATGCTCAATTAACCAATTTAAAAAAGACTGGAAAAACTTATAAAATTAAAGGTATTTTCTGGATGCAAGGAGAAAATGATGCAGCCAAAGAAATCGCCGCAAGGAGCTATGAAGTCAATTTAAAAAAATTGATTTCAAGTTATCGGACCGAACTAAAGCTCCCAGAATTAGCATTCGTCATGGGGCAGATCAACTCGTCCTACGGCAAGTTTTCCGATGGACCTGAAATGGTTAGACAAGCCATGGTCAACGTTGCAAAATCGGATAGAAATGTTGGACTTATTAAATCCTCCATGGATCGTACTTGGTCTGACTTTCCAAAACACGACGACAATGTTCATTATAATCATATTGGTCAAATGCGATTGGGAAAAGCCTTCGCAAAGGAGTGGATTACCTTACTTGATTTTTAATCGATGGTTAGGTTATTTTTTGAACAGCTAATATTTGTCACTAATTACGGAAATGCCGAGCGGTTTTTGCCCGTTAGCTGGTTTGCCCGTTGGCTAGTTGGCTTCCCTTTAACGTATTTCACGTATGAGCGAAGCCAACTAGCTAACTAGCTAAATTTATAATTCACTTATCTCAGAATTAAAAATTACCGAACCATTGTTAATATAATTCTTAATTAAAAAATAAAACTTTACCAGTGAAATTACTTACCCAATTAAAATTAAGCACTTTTCTTTTCATGGCAATAGCGATGCTCATCGCTTGTAACTCCACTAAAGCAATTAACGAACTAGAGGATCCTTTAATGCCCAACGTCGTTGAAAAAAATGGCATCAAAAGCATTGATACAAAATATACCATTACGAAAGTTCGAATTGCCAAAAAGAAAGAAGATACCTATATCGTAGCCAATAGCTTTGAAGGAAAAATTCTCGGTTTTGATTATAGTGGAAAAATCTTATGGTCTAATGATTTATCAGGATTTATGAATCATGATATCTGGAGTGATGATATCAACGGAGATGGAAACGATGAGATTTTGGCCGCTAATGCAGATGGACATCTATATTGTTTGGATAATAAAGGAACGCTACTTTGGAAATTCAAGGAATCAGCCGCGCCAATGTATTCCGTGTGTACGATTAAAAGCAACGGAAATAATTATGTAGTCTGTGGTGGATTCGATAAAAACCTAGTTTATCTTTCTAATACTGGAGAAAAAATAAAATCAATTCCCTCTGCTAGTTATAATACACGCAAGAAAAGAGGGAAAGGAAGGAATAGGACCACCAATGAACACCTTACAAACATTATTCGTAAAATAAAAGTTACAGACGGTTCAGAACGGCTTGTCATCCACATCACTTCTAACTCCATGCAAGACAAAGGAGAGTTGATTTTTTTCGAAGCACTGGCAGACAAGCCTTATGAAAAAGTAATTTTAAAAAATCGAAAACCAATAGGCGACCTACGGGTATCTAATTATTTTGGTCATGGGAAAGAAGAAATTTTAGCGGGCACCTCCAATCATATTTCCAAGTCTAATATTTGTAAATACAATTTAGAAGATCAATCTAATATGGTTTTTGATATTAGCAAACATAGAGCAGACTTTGGCGGATTTGCATATCTAGTCAGCCAAACAGAAGTAATTCCAAAAGGTAATAGTCACCAATATTTTATTTTAGCAGGTCCTTCTATTGCATTGATGGAACCTGATTTTAATTTTAACACCACCGAGGTTTTAATCGGAAAATATGCCTTTAATGATCTGTGGCACGATACCCAAAATAATAAAATGTTATTAGCCAGTGTGCAAAGCGGCGGGAGCTGTGTGCACATCATTGATTACCAAAATCCTCAATGGAAAAAAGGATATCAAAATCTGACTCCACCGGGTAAAATTCAATCTATATTAAGCAATACGGAATTGGCAAAAAAGGAGTTAGCAAAGTTTAAAGCACCTAATTGGGAGCGTCAACCTAAGCCTGTTTATTTTGTCTCCGACTTGGACGCTAATAGAAAAAAAAGAAATTACAAGGAAACCATTGCCAGCCTACACGCCAAATATGACTCTCCTATTTTTTTAGGATACCGCAATACCGATAAAGAAGATCCTGCCAAATGGAATAGAGATACGATGTCTAACGAATTTTATAGAGAAAGACGAGACAGAAGAATGAAATATACAGCTTCACAATCCGATATTTTAGATAAATTGAGACCTATTTACAAGGAGTACAAAGGCTTGGCCATGTGGGGTGGACACGGTAATGATCCATACTTCTACAGCATGGACACCCGAAAAAAACTATTAGATATCGCCAACGGAAAAAAGACGGTTTTAATTTTTCCAGAATTAGAAAATGATTCGAAAGATTTTGAATATGTCCTGAAAGATATGCTATATCCCCTAGCGGAATATGGCAGTACAAGAAATCTAAATATTCACTTACGTTGCAAACATATCTTCTGGCAAGGAGCTGCTCATCGGCCACTTTGGTCAAGACTATCTTCGGGTGAATTTGCGGATGTTTTTGTTCCATCAATGGAAGAAACGACTGATAAGTCTATGGAACTCAGCGTAGCTGGAAGAATGGGATTTTGGTTGAGCGGAGCCGTTAACCAATGGGCTACTCGAACGGTCCCCGATAATATTGCTTTTGATCGGTTGCGTCAATTTGGAGGACAAAGATTACCCAATCATTTTCTTCGACAAGCCATTTACAATATTGCCAATGGTGCTACTCACCTCAACAACCTTTCAATGGATAAGGAGTATATGAGTTTGGTTTGGGAATTAGTCGCCAAGGGTGCTTTATACGTTCCTAACCGCGATGAATTGTTAAGCCTATCCCCTATTCACCTGAGCATGACCACGCCCGATCCTCACTACCTCGAAGAAGGAGCCGATGTAAAAATAATCACGCATTTTGACGAAAAAGAGGAGGCCAAAAACAAAATGGTCTTTAGCCATTTAAATGGTTCTTGGCCAGGTGCTCCGGTGACTGAATGGGATTTTTCAAGATACGCCGCCAACGAAACCGAACGTCGATTAAACTTTATTCCAGCCTATAATAATGGTATGGTTGTGATTACGCCAGTGCAAAACGGTGCATTAGCAAAAGAAAATTTACCACGCGGTAAAATGATTGACAAACTACATCCTTATTATAAAAACATTACAAAAGAATACATCACTAACGGACGTGATTATATTTCCGCCGATGGTAAACAGACTTTTCCTGCTGATACTTACTATAAAACCATCAAAACAGATATAGAAACTTCCGCTCAGTTATTACCTTTGACGGTAATGGGTGACGTGGGATGGGTCGTCGCACAAACAAATGATCTCCATCTACGCTTAACCTTGGTCGATGGTGGTTATATCAATCCAAGTAAAAAGGAAGTAACCGTCATTTTCCATAAAGCAAAACCAGCAAAAATGACTGATCTTTTAAGCGGAGAAACGTTTGATTTAACAAATACCAATGCCGTAAAAGTAACGATCCCTTGTGGATTATATCGCTTTATTGATATTGAATTGAAGGAAATATTGCCTATTAAATAATATATTTATCTTGCATTAGTCTATTTTATCATTTAAAGTAAATATTTGGGTAAAATACTGGAATTATAAGATAAATATTAGGATGCAATTAATTTAAAATATCCTTATATTTGAGGTGATAAATATTTTTTTATCATCTATATCTTATTTTAGATAAGTCTTTAGGATTATAAACAGCAAAATGTTATAAATTATTCTTTTAATAATCCTTATATAAAAGTCTAGCACACAAAAAGGAATCATACTTTAAAAAGTATATTTCTTTTCCATTCCCAAAAGCAGCTGACCTAAGTAGTCAGTCCAGCAGAATTTATCATCTAAAGATTGAATCATCCCAAACTTGAAAAAGTAGGATGGTTGCTCAATTATTGGCTTTAAACATAAAAAAGTACACATACTATTTTATTTATTTTAGAATTATCCAATATAGAATTGGGTATTAATTAATCTCACACCAAAATATTACGAATTATGCAAAAAAATTACAGGAAGTTAGCCCTATTGTTTACTTCGCTCTTATTACTATTTAGTACCATTAGTGATGCCGCTACCGTCCGATGGATTGCGGGAGCAGGTACAGGAGATTGGAATAACGTGTCAAATTGGGAGATTTACAATGGTAATACAGCTAGTGGCGTAAATCAAATACCCACCAGCAATGATATTGCCATATTCCCTGCAAGTGGAGGGAATCCCGTCACGGTTACAGGTACAGCCGCTCCCGACGTTGGAGCAATCTGGGTTTTTAATAACGGAGATGTTACCTTAGATTTAGACCTAAATGTAATTGGTACGCCACTAGTAGGAACAGCTGTCAGAGTATTTAATGGCAGTATGTTAACTTTTGGACCAGGCCGCAACTTCAATATTTCAGCTACTGGAGGAGCCATTAGTTTCTGGGTTCCAAACGGTACAGTGAATATAGGAGCAGGAGCAACGGTTACACTTGCAGCTCCGAGAGGAATCGTTTCTCGATCTCAAGCAACTACTGGAACATTGAATAATTTTGGGACTTTGGTTTTTAATACCACCACTGCGGGTATTCAAGTAAATAATGCGAGCAGTATAGATTTTATCAATCATCCTTGTGCTACTATGGAGTTAGGAACAACTCCTATCCGCTTATGGGGTACGCCTGGTGTTAAAACCTTAACTAACAATGGACTAATTACACATACTGGAAGTGGTGGTCCAAGAATTACTGTGACTACCGGAAATGCAGCAACCAATAATGGCTTTTACGATTATGCAGATCCTACCGTTCCCTTTTCCAACGGAAGTGCTTACCCTGCTGGTTTGCCTAATGACTTCGGTATTAACGTAAATGATCCTGGCGTATTAATGTTCGATGCCATGATGACTTGTGATATAGCAGATTTGGGTATTAACACAACTACTGACTGGTTTCTCGATGCCGCCAATACCATGCCTGCCGGTAGTAACGCTGCAAATGGAATGTTTAACATAATGGCAGTTTTAAATGCTGGTACTAATACACTCTACAGTTGCCATAGCACCCCAATTGAAATAACCATTGACAATGTAATGGGTGATTGTGTTCCTGCACCTTGTTTCCCTGGAATAGCATGCCCAGCTAACACCACCATCGGCTGTATGGACTCAACAGATCCAGCTGACACCGGTGAACCGGTTATAACAGATGATTGTGATTGTGTAAGTACACCGATGCCTTCCGCTTGGATTAATGAGTTTCACTATAACAATACTGGTTCAGATGCTGGGGAATTTTTTGAAATAGCAGGTACTGCTGGTTTCGATCTGTCCACCTGTGTCCTCGTAAGATATAATGGCGCCAATGGCAATGCTTATTCTTCGGGGGGTACTACAAATCCTATCCCATTAGTCGGAATGATCGATGACGAAGGAAATGGCTTTGGAGCAGTTGACTTTCAACTCCCACTAAATGGGTTGCAAAATGGTCCGGATGGAATGGCATTAGTTTGTATGGGCAATGTTGTAGAATTTATTAGTTATGAAGGATCCTTTATGGCCAATGACGGTCCAGCCATGGGTATGACCTCCATTGATATAGGAGTAAGTGAGGTTCCTGGTGGACCAACTGGTGTTTCTGTTCAACTAACCGGTGCGGGTACCATGTCTTCTGATTTTTCTTGGACTGGCCCAATTACTGCCTCACCTGGAACTTTAAACGCTGGCCAGACAATTCCAACAAACGACATTACCGTAACTTTTGCAGATGTTAGTACACAAACTGCTACTGGTTGTACTAGTGGTTCTTATACGATTACTCGAACTTTCACCGCAACAAATCTTTGCGGTAATGCATCAACCTGTGAACAAGTCATAACCGTTGAAGATACAACACCTCCCATGGCAGTCTGTAATGATATTGGAGTAACCACAGATGCAATGGGAAATTATACCCTGACGCCTGCCGATATCGCCGCAATTGGTGCTGGAACTACGGATGATTGTAGTGGAGTTGATTTTGCATCGGCGACCGTATCTCCAAGCATGTTTACCAATGCCAATGCTGGTGCCAACCTGGTTACATATACGGTTAGCGATAATTGTGGAAATGCCTCTACTTGTAGTGCAACCGTAACGGTCACGCCAGCTTGTTCACTAGTTTTAGACTGTTCCTTAATTACCGATCAGCCTTTAGAATGTCGTTCTGATTTACCTCCGGTAGATTTTGATCTATTGGTTGTGACCGACTCTTGTGGAGATGTTACCAAATCTGCCTTGACGATCATCCCTGGAAATTCTGGTTGCCCTGGAGATCCTGTAATTGTAACCAGAGAATACTTCGGAAATGATGGTGTTACTGGTGAGTCCTGCATGCAAACTTTTACCATCGAGAGTACGATGCCACCTACTATAACTTGTCCTGCCGATGTCACTTTACAATGTGATGCAGATATGAGTCCAGCGGCTACGGGAATGGCAACAGGAACAGCCTCTTGTTCTAATTACTCCGTTGCGATTAGTTTTTCTGATATGAGCACTCAAACCACAACCGGTTGTAGTGCCTCTTCCTACACTATTACTCGTACTTGGTCCGCAACCGATGATTGTAACCGAGTAACAACCTGTGATCAAATAATAACGGTAGAAGATACAACTCCTCCAGTGATCACTTGTCCAGCGGATGTAACTGTGGAATGTGACCAACCTACAGATCCAAGTGCAACTGGCAATGCAACGGCCTCTGGTGATAATTGCGCCGCTGACAGTGAACTAACCATAACCTTCGCAGATGTTTCTACCCAAGGTATGAATTGCGCAAATAATACCTACATGATTACTCGAACTTGGACCGCTTCTGATCCTTGTGGTAATGCTACCACTTGTGATCAAATAATTACTGTTCAAGATAACACCGCTCCTTCCATAACTTGTCCAGCAGATGTAACAATTCAATGTGATGAATCCACCATTCCAGGTACTTCGTCAGCAGGTACAACTACTGGAGCAGCTGGAACCAATAGTTTGACTTGGACAGATGCAACATCTGGTTTTATTGGTGATGTTACTGCAGTAGTAGCAGGAATTCCTGCTGGTGCGACTGTTACAGATATAAATCTTATGCTTGATATCGATCACTCTTTTGTTGGTGATCTAAATTTAACTCTAACGAGTCCAAATGGTACAGCAGTTAATTTCCTAGACAATTCAGGGAGTTTTGCAGATAATGTATCCGTTATTTTTGATGATGAAGGTGCTGCCTATGCTACCGTTGCTTCTTCTAGTGATGTAGGTACTCCAGATGATTGTTCAAATGATTATTTGGGAGGTTCAACGATTGCTGGAACATTGCAACCAGAACAAAATAATTTCATGGTTTTTGATGGAACTCCTGCCGGTGGAAACTGGGTACTATCTGTTACAGATGATGCTGGAGGAGATGGAGGTTGTTTAATAAATTATAGCGTAGAAGTTGCTTGGGAGTTAGTAGCTGGAGGAACTACTGGTTCTGCTACCGCAATGGACAATTGTGCTCCTCAGGATGATATTGCTATTACTTTTACGGACGCAACAACTCAGACCGCTACAGGTTGTGGACAATACAATTACGTAATTACACGTACTTGGACGGCTACAGATCCTTGTGGTAATGCTACTACTTGTGACCAAATCATTACAGTGGAAGATACCACTGCACCAGTTATTACTTGCCCAGCAGATGTAACCGGATCTTGTACAGATTCAACGCTTCCGGCTGATACTGGAATGGCGACCGCAATGGACAATTGTTCTGCGGACAGTGAAGTAGTCATTACTTTTGCGGACGCTACCACTCAAACCCCAGATGGTTGTGGACAGTTTACATTCGTGATTACACGTACCTGGACGGCCACAGATGCCTGTGGTAATTCGGCTGATTGTGTACAGACTATTTCCATTGCTGACACAGATGCTCCTACTATTTCTTGCCCTGCTGACCAGATGTTAGCATGTGATACAGATCCTCTACCTGTCGCAAATACGATTGCTGATTTTATCGCTATCGGTGGTTCGGCAGTAGATAACTGTAGTAGCTTAGACGAGCTGACCATTTCGTTTACGGACTTCCCTTCTGCTCAGTCTATGTTAAATTTCTGTCCTGGAACTTCAGAAGCAGATCGTACCCTTACTCGTACCTACACGATTACGGATGTCTGCGGTAATGCAAGTACTTGTGAGCAATTGTTTATTTACGAAGAAAGCCAAGTTGGACCTGTTATTACGGCAGTTCCACCAAATCAAACAGTAGATTGTGCAGTAAATGCATTCCCACAGTTAGGATTATTCACGGCTGAAGGAGATTGTAGCAATATTACTTACAGTGTTAGTGGCCCCAGTAATGCTGGTACACTCGGATGTCCAGGAAGTACGATTCAGTATACATACACAGCAACGGATGGTTGTGGACGAATGGCTTCACATATTCAGACCTACACCCTTGCTAACGATGGACCTGAGTTTGTTTGTCCTGCTGATATTTGTGTGATCGAATGTCCTGCCGATACGGATATGATACAAGCGCAGTTTGATAGTTACGCAAGCTTAGCAACAGTAATTAGTAGTTGTTCTGAGTCAAATATTACGATTGGAAATAATTTCAATCCAAATGGTTTTATTCCTCAAAACTGTATGAATCCAACGGTAGCAGTACCTGGTGCAGTATCTTATCAAGTGGTAAGATTTACGGCGACAGATGCTTGCGGAAGAAATGGAACATGTACTGCTTTAGTGGTGATAAAAGACAGCGATGGTCCAGTAATGAATAATACCATTCCAGTTGGAATGGCAGATTGTAATGATGCTAATCTACAACAAGGATATACTGCTTGGGCAACCAACCAGTTGAATAACTTAACGGCCACGGACGAATGTGGTGGTGGAACAGTTACTTTTAGTTATGCGCCATTAACGGCGAATACTGATTGTTCTAGTGGATTAGCTTCTACAGAAGTAAGTTTCATTGCAACGGATCCATGTGGAAATGAAACGATTCAAACATCTTTTTACCGGATCATTGATAACGGAACAGGAGAACCAGCAATGGCGACTGTCTCTGGAAATCTATTAACAGAAGAAGATGAGATGATTGCTTTAGCGAATGTGGAAGCGGACGGTTTTATGAATAGTAATATAATGACCAACGATGATGGATACTATCATTTTGATTTGATGACCGCACAGAATTACTCCATTGCACCAAGCCGCAATGACGATCCAATGAACGGGATCACAACGTACGATTTGATTTTGCTCGGCCGCCATATCTTAGAAATTAATCTGTTAGATTCTCCTTATAAGATGATTGCTGCCGATGTTAATGAGTCTGGCCACATCTCTAGTTTGGATATGATTGAATTACGTAGATTGATTTTACAAATTGACGATGAGTTTAGCTCAGGAAAGTCTTGGACTTTTGTGGATGCAGGTTATGTATTCCCTAACCCTAGCAACCCATTTGCAACCACCTATCCAACTGCTGCAAATATCAACAACTTGGTAAGTAGTCAAGTAATTGATTTTATCGGAGTGAAATTAGGAGATTTAAATGCAAGTGCGAACGTGAATTCATTACAAGCAGGTGATACTCGATCTTCTGATGGTAACCTGAAAATTAAGTTAGAAGACCAGCAGTTAAAAGCAGGTCAGACGTATGACTTAGCCTTTAAGGCAAGTGACTTTAAGAACGTAGAAGGATTCCAGTTTACCCTGGATTTTGCTGCCGAATCACTTGAGCTATTGGATTACCAAAATAGCGACTTGACAAGTATGTCAGTGAATAATTTTGGATTTACAAAAGCGAATGAAGGAAAGATTACCGTAAGTTGGAACGAGACGACAGGAATTAATATGGCGGACGATGCGACCTTATTCCAGATCAGCTTTACGGCTTTAGAAGCAGGACAGTTGAGCGATGTATTAGCCATCAACTCCTCCTTAACTACGAACGAAGCTTATCAAGCAAGCCTACGTAAAGATGTAGTACTTGACTTTGGAAATACGATTTCCAACGAAAAGGAATTTGCTTTACTACAGAATCAGCCAAATCCATTTAGTCAGGAAACAGTAATTGGATTCCAATTACCAGAAGCGACAGATGCCACGCTGACCATCTTTGGCGCAGCAGGAAGAGTTGTATTTACACAGACTAAATCGTACGAACCTGGACTTCATCAAGTAATGATGAATAAAGCAGACTTAGGCATAACAGGTGTATTTTATTACCAATTATCAACAGGCAAGCAAACAGCTACCAAGAAGATGATTGTTTTAAAATAATCTTTGCATAAGTTAGTATTTTGAACTATAAAGACTGCTCTGAATTTTAATTCGGAGCAGTCTTTTTTTATCCCACCAAAAGTGTTATTTTAGAGGCAGAAATTAAGTAATAGTAAAACAAAATAAATTGAAAAATAACACCTCATTTCTGCTCCTAGCAAGTTTGCTATTTATTCTTAGTTGTTCCACTAAAAAGCAATCAACTACTCTCGTTACAAAACCCGCTAACCAACCCAATCTAATTATCATCCACACCGATGAACATAGTTTTAGAACACTAGGTTGCTATCGAGATTTAATGTCTGAGCAACAAGCTAATATTTGGGGAAAAGGAAATAATGTAGAGACTCCCAACATCGACCGTATTGCGGACGAAGGAGCTATTACGACTAGTTACTATTGTGCCTCGCCAGTTTGTACCCCTTCTCGTGCTTCGCTTGTCACTGGATTATACCCACAAGCAACGGGCGCTCCAAAAAATGGATTGCACCTGCGGGAAGATGTTCCGACCTTTGCAACCATCTTACAAGCCCAAGGTTATGCTACTTCTTATGTTGGAAAATGGCATTTAGCGGGACATGATAAATATCAGTTTGATATAAAACACAAAGCAGGATTTGCAGATAATCGGTATATGATGAAAGGAGGACATGCGCCTTATTTTAAAATTATTGATGGAAAAGTTAAAGCAATTAACAATAAAGCTTACAATAAATTGTCCACGAGTGCAAAGGAAAATACTGTTTATGTTACCGACTTTTTTACAGACAAGGCATTAGAAATTTTGGAGCGAGACAAGGAAAAACCCTTTTGCATGATGCTCTCCATTCCTGATCCACATACGCCTGATGTAGCCAGGCCACCCTATGATAAAATGTTTGCTGATATGGATGTGCAAGCTCCTGAAACGATGTTAAAATCAAATCCATTGTGGGCAGTGGGGTCAAAAAACGAATCCACTGATTTCAATGCTGATGCTTTACGTCATTATTTTGGGATGGTAAAATGCATTGATGATAACGTAGGTCGAATTCTAACCTTTTTAGAAAAAAATAACTTAGTTGAAAACACGATCATAGTATTTACTTCTGACCACGGCGATATGTTTTTTGAACATGGGAGAAAAAACAAAGGTGTACCTTACGAAGCTTCCGCTAAGATTCCATTCGTTATTCGTTACCCTAACAAAATCAAAGCTGGAAAAGTAATTCATACCGCTTATAATAATATTGATTTTACACCAACCATTTTAAGTATGATGAATGTGAAGTCTACCAACAAATTTCATGGAATGGACACGTCCCAAGATTTTTTAAATGAAAAAATGGAAATTAAGGACGAAGATCGAATTACCTATTTTGCCAAATCTGGTGGTTGGTGGGTAGCCGCGGTGACAGATCGATATAAATTAATTCTCGATAAAAAGGAAAAACCTTACTTATTTGATTTGGAAAAAGATCCGGATGAATTAATTAATTTCTATGGCGATAAAGATTATGCTGTGGTGGTAAAACGGTTACAAACGGAATTATTTTTACAAATGAAAAAATATAAAGAACCGGGGCTAAAGAATAATAATTCTTATCTTTTAGAGTGATGGAGCGTTTTCATTCACCAGACTTATCTTAAGACAAATACTGTTTGAGCTACACAACTATTAATTGAATAATAAATTAAACTATAAGATAACAAAAAATTGCACACTATTTCTTTTGGGGAAAAGTGCAGCAGTTTTTTCTACTGATTGAATGGAGTGCCCCCAATCTATTAGCTATCTTTTAACCTAAAACAATACACATAAATTTCACCTCACCAAAAACCGAAACACTGTCGTCGACTCAAACCGCTCTCCCGGCTTTAAAACAGTACTCGGAAACGCTCGTTGATTCGGTGAGTCAGGGAAGTGCTGCGTCTCCAAACAAAATCCATCGCGAGAAGCATACGCTTTTCCTTTTTTACCAATAAATTTTTTACCCAAATAATTGGCCGTATAAAATTGCACCCCTGGCTCGGTTGTTAACACTTCCAACACTCGACCACTCCTAGGCGAATATACGGTTGCTGCCAACGCTAGCTTATCTGAGTTTTTATTGATTATAAAATTATGATCATACCCATTACCAATTTTTATTTGTGCATTTTCTACCTGATTAATTCGCGCACCGATCTTCGTCGGCGCTCTAAAATCAAACGGCGTATTTTCAACCTTACGCTGCTCTCCGGTAGGAATAGAGGTATTATCAACTGGGGTAAAGCGATTCGCATTTAATGCTAGAGTATGATTTAAAATACTTCCCTGATCTGCTCCTTCCAAATTAAAATAACTATGATTAGAAAAATTAACGACCGTCGCCTTATCCGTCTCCGCAAAGTATTCGATTTTTAGCTCATCCATATTATTTAAACTATATTTTATGTCTACGGTTAAGTTGCCTGGATAACCTTCTTCCCCATCGGGACTGATTCCCCTTAAAACCACCCCAACTTCGTTTTCCGTTTTAAAGGATGCTGCCTCCCATATTTTCTTATCAAAACCTTTCACACCACCATGTAAAGCATTCGGGCCATTGTTGGTCGCTAATTGATACTCCGCATCTTCAATTCTAAATTTACCATTTGCAATTCTATTCGCATATCGACCAAGAAAAGCACCAAAGTAGGGCGTCTTTTTTACATAATGTGATAAGCTATCATAACCCAAAACAACATCATCAAAATTCCCCTTCTTGTCTGCGACCATTATTTTAGTGATAATTCCTCCATAATTAGTCAACTCAAC
>CALGJS010000487.1 GCA_937927835.1 uncultured Saprospiraceae bacterium
GTACTTCAAACTCTGCAGTTTCGAATTTTGCTTTTGTTTTTACATCGTAAAAACTTAATTTTTCTTTAGCCATAATAGGTCAATTTTAAATTAATAATAGGTCAAAAATACGCTATTTACATGGATAGAAAAGGGAAAATAAGGAAGGTAATTAAAATGTTTTTTTCATAATCTATCTAAATCACTGATTATCAAGACCTTAAATAAAAACAAAATGTTTTATTATTTTTAAAAAATGATGTCTTTCTTCTTTTTTACCCTAAAAAATAGAAAATTCACACATAAATCAAGCTTTAAAAGTATGATTTCACACATAGATTATGCTTTAAAAGCATGGTTTGAACGCTAAAAGAAGCCTCTTTTTAAGGGTATTATTGAATACTATTAGAATAATAAAAAGACGATCTGCGGAAAAACCATAACCATGACTAGAAATACTAATTGAATTAAGACAAACGGAACGATACCTCGATATATTTGGCTAGTGGTTACTTCCGGTGGTGCGACTCCTTTAAGGTAGAATAGCGCAAAACCGAAAGGAGGAGATAAAAATGAGGTTTGAAGATTGAGAGCGATTAGAATTCCCACCCAAATCAAGTCTACTTCGTAAGTTAAGAATACAGGAACTACGACAGGGACTATAATAAATATGATTTCTATAAAATCAATAAAGAATCCCGCGACGAAAATGATGGCCATTACCAGTAATAAAAAGGCAGTAGCTGATAAATTGGCGTTTTCGATCATCTCTATTAGATAGCGATCTCCTCCTACTTCTCTAAATACAAAGGAAAACACGGTAGCTCCCAAAAGAATAATAAAAACCATGCAAGTCAGATGAGTTGTTTCGCGCATGACAGACTTTAATACCTCTAAGGAAAAGCGTCCTTGAAATATTGTTAAGAAAATTGCTCCCATCGCTCCGACTCCTGCCGCTTCTGTTGGTGAAGCAAATCCTTTTAGAATAGAACCTAATACTGCCACAATCAATAGCAAAGGCAATACAAAAGCTTTAAAAACCCGCATTCCAAATCCTTTTCCTTTAAAAGCTGCTATCTCTTCAGGCGGAATACCTGGTGCTTCTTCGGGACGTAGATTGGCACGAATAAAAATATAGGAGATATAACTAACCACCAATAATAATCCAGGAACCAATGCTGCTTTAAAAAGATCACCTACTGATACATTTAAGACACTACCTAATAATACCAAAACAATCGAAGGTGGAATAATTTGCCCTAAAGTACCAGAAGAAGCAATGGTTCCCGTGGCAAGCTCGGGTCGATAGCCACGCCGCAACATGGTAGGTAAGCTAATTAATCCCATGGTTACCACCGTAGCTCCAACGATACCTGTAGAGGCCGCCAACAAGGTTCCAACAATCACCACCGAAATAGCCAATCCTCCTTTTAAGGTACCAAACAACATGGCCATCGTTTCTAATAAACTCTCGGCCAATCCAGACTTCTCTAACATAATACCCATAAATACAAAAAGCGGGACTGCCAGCAAAACATAATTATTCATCACTCCCATAACTCGAAGTGGTAAAGCAGAAAAACTAGAAGGTTCTAAAAAACAGACTGCATATAATATAGAGATACCTCCAAGCGTAAATGCTACCGGATAACCATAGAGGATGAGCAAAAAAATACTGAGAAAGAGTATGAGTGCAAGTATTTCCAAAAGTCAGATAGTTGTTTTAGTGGTTAGTAATGGTCAAACAATAATTTCTCGATTTATGGCTGGCACTTAATATTCGACCATTACTTAATCAGATTTTAAAGAAGTTTCTGCTACCGTTTCCTTTAAAGTGATCAACGAGGACAACGTGACTGATATAGCCTGTAGCAATAACAAGGATAGACCAACCGGAACGGCAAACTTAATCAAGTAACGAGCTGGTAATCCACCTGGATCAGGTGAGCCTTCATTTAAGTACCAAGCATCTAAGGCATAGTAAAAACTAAAGTAGATAACCACCAATAGCCAAGGTATCAAAAGTAAAATACTGCCAAAGAAATTAACCCAAGCCTGATCTCTTTTGCTAAAATTAGTATAAAATAAATCCACTCGTACATGACGGTCGTGCTTAAGGGCATATCCAGCACCAAGTAGGAAAATCAAGGAAAAGATATGCCACTGCAACTCCATACTCCAAATACTGGTTGTATTAAAGAGAGATCGTTTAACTACTTCCAAACAGACGACAAAGACCAACAATAGTGTTAGCCACGATACGGTCTTGCCAACCATTTCGTTTATCTGGTCAATTATGGTAATAATTTTTTTCACGGAGGGAAGGTACAAAAAACACCGATTATTTAATCGCCATTCCTTAGAAAATCAGCACATTTGCGTATCTTGCCTTTCTTTTTACTTTAGAAGTTGTTTAGTGACTTCTTAGATAAACTCTGGCCTGATTTATTTCGGGTTGTACCAACCATTATACTATGATTAATTTTGCCAACGCCGAACTAGGAGAAATTGCGATTCATCGAGTAGGAAATAAACACCGAGCTACTCGGAATTTTATTTCCCCTGCACTTTATGACCTAGATGAAGCTACTCGAGAGTTGCTCCACAATTTCTTTTTCAAATCACTCAAACGGCAGGTAGATAACTTACATCGCTTTGTACACACGGAAGATGTAAATCTTAACGAGATGAATAATTTCGCTAAGGCGATCTTTACAGACCGAGAATCTTTGCTCACCGAATCGGTTAATATTTTAGAACACCTTTATCGACAGTCTTCCCACCCAAGCATCAAAACCGGTGAGGTATACGTCGTGTTTATTGATGGTATCGTCGTGTTGGATGAGGTAGTTTCTGCGCTGGGTATTTTTAAAACGGAAGAAAAAAGTAAGTTCTTTCAGGTACGCCCGGATGGCGATATGATGACCATCAAAAAGCAAAGAGGAATCAATATTAATAAACTTGACAAAGGCTGTCTGATTTTAAACACTGCAATGGATAGCGGATATCGTGTCTTGCACGTAGATAATAATCAATACGACGCAGCTTACTGGTACCATAATTTTCTAGGATTGGATTATGTTAAAAATGAAAATTTCCACACACGTAATTATCTACAACTCTGTAATGGATTTTCAGAAGAAGTAGTAGCCGCAGGTACTGACCGAGGAGAGCAGATTAAATTTTTAGCGAACTCTGTTGATTACTTTACGAGCAACGAAGTTTTCGATCTAGAAGATTTTACCAAGACCGTAATTCCTGAACCTGATGCAGCTAAAGAATTTCAAGCCTACCACGAAACTTATATTCCAGAAAAAACCAATGGTTTTAATATTTCTAAAACAGCTACTAAATCAGCTTCCCGCGCTTTTAAAAGTACCATTAAACTAGACACAGGGATTCAGATTAAACTAGATGTTTTTAATCCAGAATCTAGTCGACAATTTGTCGAACGATATTACGACGAAGATAAAGGGATGTATTGTTATAAAATTTTCTTTAACGAAGAATTACCTTAGTGGTTAATGAATAATTAATAATGCTCTTTAACGTAAAATACGAAAGAAGGGATATTATTAATTTTTCATAAAAAAATATTCATTATTTGACGCAAGTCAGTCAAGAGATAGATTTTACTTTACAGTTAGTCAACAATTTTTTTCATGGATATTCGAGCTACTTTATTGGTAGAGCATTCTAAAGCGAATACCATGAAAATTGTCAATTATATTGGCAAGGACCAAGGTCGCTTTGATATTTTGATGGAGTTTTTTTTGGCCAATGAATATCGGGTTACGCAACGAGCTGCCATGGCAGTTGGACATGCCGCAGACCTTCATCCACAACTAATTAAAAAACATCTAAGGCCTTTATTGGAAAATCTTCGCAGACCAGATATTCATGATGCGGTTAAGAGGAATACCATTCGTCTATTTGACAAGCATTTTGATTTGCCGGAAGAACTTTTAGGAATTGCAGCAGAGCTTTGTTTTACCTATTTAGATGATCCAAAAGAAGCTGTCGCAGTACGAGCTTTTTCGATGGGGGTGTTGTATAAAATTTGTCAGTTAGAACCTGAATTGGGAATCGAATTAATAATGATACTTGAAGATCATATTCCAAACGGTTCAGCAGGCTTTAAGAGTCGAGGAAAAAAAATTCTGAATAAACTTCGTAAACAACAAGAAAATCTGAAAAATTAAAAACGAGTCATTCGCATAAAGTGAATGACTCGTTTTTGATTAGTAAGGTAAGTATATCTTATCTACCTTTTTTCTTTTGGTAATAATCAAAGACTTTGTTTACTACTGCATTCTGTAATTTTTTAGGATCTTTACGAAGTTGTTTTTCTTGTTTGCCCATCGTCAAAAACAGTGCGTCTACTGCTCGTTCAGCTAAGAATCCAGAAAGGTCGTTGTCTACTTTATTTTTTGCAAAAAGATTATAAGCGCCGGTAGCCATCGGCCAATATTGGGGTACTTCTGTTTTTGCTAACTCTGTATCCAATCGTTCGCTGTATCTTTTTTTCACGCTACCATACATTGCATTTTTCAATAGCATCGTAGCTGCATCTTCCGCTCCTAGTACTACGCCGACTGCGTCTGTGATTTTGATAGAACTAATGGCGTCTTTCATAATACCAGCACTTTCACCTGCTACCATTTTTGAAATCCCATTGATTTGTTTAGTAATACCATCTACTTCTTTACCAACGCCTAAAGTTTTGAGTGTCTTAAGTACCGGTGCAATTTCTTTTGGTAATAATCCTTCCACGCCACCAGCAGCATTCATTTTTTGCAAGGCATTGATTGCCCGAAACGAGCTACCATCCATCAATGCTTTTACAGCTTGGATAGATTCTAACGCTGTTGGAGCAATGCCCAAATTATTGAGGGTACTACAGGAAGAAAGCAGCATGGTGAAAATAAGTAAGGGAGCAATTATCTTTTTCATAACGGTGATTTTATTTTATAATGATTGTAAATACGCATCAGGGGGTAAAATAATAATTCAAAATTACGACGTGAAATTTAAGTAATAGGTACAATTTTAAAAAGACTATTCAAATCCTCGTATTTCTACTGTAAAATCATCTACATACGCTTCTGACTTCTCTTTATTCCAAATAAAGATTTTCAAAATCGCATTTGATGGAATATTTTTTAAAGATACTTCCGTACTAAATTCGACAGGCCACCAATTTGAGTAAGCTTGAATAGAAGATTGAATATCTTTTCCTTTCCAGAAATAATCTTTTCCATTTTCATCCGAAATAGAAACTACTAATTGTGCTTTGGTTTCCTGATCCCAGTAAGTAAAAACCTTGGTTTGAATGTTTAGTTCTGTTGTATTTTTTTCGGTAAAATTTTTCAATTCAGAAATAAACGTAGTGGAGTATTCACCCGTTTTTTGTGCATAATCTCCGTTATGCTTAATAGATGCTGTACGACGTTCTAAATCTTCATTCCAATATTCTGGCGTAGTAGATTCAAAATCATGTTTGCGTTCTAAAAGTACTTTTCCAGAAGCATTTGGAATCCTAATCTCATTAAGTTCATAGAGATAAATATTTAACTTCTTATAGTCATACTTCAACTTATTTTGGGGATCAATATTACGAACGTAATAAGGTAAGCTCTCGTAATTGATATTGCTAAGAAAGCGAGGATACCAATTTAGGAATAATAATTTCTTTTTGTCTTTTAAGGTATCTGGATCGAATTTTCCGTAAGGTAAAAAGGTATAATCTCCAGACTGGCTATAGCCATTATAATAATTTCCCAAATGGGCTTGTACTGGATTGGTAATTATATAAGCTGTGTCATAGTGATCAAAAATTTCTTTTTTTAATACTTCGCGTTGTGTTCGAAAATCAATACTTCTCGCATACTTGACTGCTCGAATCGCTGGCAATAATAAAGTCAATATTAAAAGCCCAACAAAGATTCGATCATTCTTTTCTTTTTTTATAATAGACCAAAACAACAATAGACTGAACAACGGAAAATATTGTGTCCAAAAAATCATTTCTGGCTTTCCATAACTTAGAATCGCTAAAATAAACGATACGAATAAAATACCTGGCGCTATTTTTTTATGGCTAATAAATTTATCAATAATTATGGCTGCCGGAATTGCTACTACTGGCGGAATAAATAAATAATGTCGAATGTCTAAACACATTGGAACATAAGAAGAAAAAGAAATTGACATGAAATTCGCCGACAACAAAAGTAGTATCGAGACAGTATAGAAAAAAGAAAAGGCCGTTTTCATTTTAAAGATGTCAAGGATACCTTTTCTAAATAAAAACCCTAGCAAAAACAGATATCCCGTCAATAGGTTATTCGTAAAGATTAAATCAAAAAATTGGTAGCCCACTCGTTTTAATAATACGGTAATTGATTGTTGATCATAACTACAAAAGTTTAGATAACTATTGTCGGCAATAACTGTGAACCGCGTAAAAGGCTCGCCTGTTAACTGCCAAAAATATCCTAAATAAATGGCCAATAACCCGACCATGCTGATTGCTGCGTACCACCAAAACTTAATCTGTCTTTTATTAAAAAGATCTACCAAGAAAAGGATGACTAAAACCGGAACAAATAAAACGATGGTTCCTTTGGTTGCAAAGCCAAATAGGAAAGAGAAAGACAAGAGAAATCCGTTAACGGCTGATCGTTCTGGAGCAATGAATTTTTCTTTATAAATAAAATAGAGACTTGCCAAAACAGCAACTGCCACATATATATCAGGCATTATTTTATCTGAATAAAAAATTATCCATTGAGAAAAGCAGGCTAAAGACAAACCGAGGAGAAGGATTCTATTTCCGTAAGGAGAAAGGATTTTAAAAAGAATTCCCATAATCAATCCTATCATCAGAAAGGAAGGAATCGCCGAAGCAAAATCATTCACCCCAAGAAACTTGTAAGACAATGCTGTTAGCCAGATCAAAGGAAAACGAAAACTAAAATGATCCCTAAAGTCAGTGACGCCATGATTGAGCCCTTGCGCCAATCTAGCATAGGTAAGATCATCAAATCCAAAATGTCCTAGATAGCCCATCTGATGATAAATCAGAACAGCTAAAAAGTGAGCAGCGAGGATAAGGTAAGCGATTTGTTTTCTGGACATACAGCAGATTTGCTGCAAGGTAAGCAGAAGAAACAAAAAAAGCGCTTCAAATGAAGCGCCTTTTTGTTGACCCACAAGGACTCGAACCTTGAATGACTGCACCAAAAACAGTAGTGTTACCATTACACTATGGGTCAATGCTTTGAAAGCGAGGCAAAGGTATAACATTTTCTCTATAAAGGAAAGTTCCACAATTAGTTTTTTTTCCTAAAATGACGATAAAATGATCTATCCTTCTTTTAACTGATAAATGTCTTTCAAGTTTCGCGCCAGACCGTCGTAATCTAGACCATATCCAATGACAAATTTATTAGGTATTTCAAAACCTATTTGATCAACCTTAACGCGATCTTTCAATACTTCAGGCTTGGTAAGCAAGGATACTAAGGTCACAGACTTGGGATCATAAGTATCTAGAATCTCCAGAAAGTGTGTCAGCGTATTTCCAGTATCAACGATATCTTCTAAAATAATTACTTCACGGCCAGCAATATTATTATCTAATCCAATGAGTGTCTTAATTTTTCCTGTTGTCTGCGTCCCTTCGTAAGAAGATAATTTGACGAAGGAAACTTCACATTCCAAATCACAAGCGCGCATGATGTCCGCTGTAAAAATAAATGATCCGTTAAGAATACTCACAAAAAGCGGGTTTCTATCTTTAAACTCTGCTGAAATAGCTTTTCCTATTTCGTCTATTCTTTCCTGAATTTTTTCAGCAGAAATAAATATTTCAAAAGTTTTGTCATGTACTGTTACCTCTTTTTTCATAATCCATGTTTGTCAATTAAATAAATAAGTGCAGTGATTGCTGCTGCACCCAATTCAAGCTCTCGTTGGTTAACAGCCTCAAAAGTATCTGTTGCAGTATGGTGATAATCAAAATATCGTTGAGAATCTGGTCGAAATCCAACTAATAATCCCTTTTGACTTTTTAATGGAGAGATGTCAGCTCCCGATCCGCCTTTGGACAACATCAGTCCATAAGGTTCCAACAAAGGCAACCATTGCTGAAGTTTTAGGTAGAGTGCTGCAAAAACTTCATTCTCTGCATCGCAACTAAATCCACGAGGTGTAAATCCTCCTGCATCAGATTCAACGGCTGCTAGGTGTATTTCTCCGTTTTTATTAGCTGCTTCTGCATAAGCTTTTCCTCCAGCCAAACCATTTTCTTCATTCATAAATAACACACAACGCAAGGTCCGCTTTGGTTGATAATTTAATTCCTTGAGGGTACGAATTACTTCCATCGCGTGTACACAACCTGCTCCATCATCGTGTGCGCCTTGACCTACATCCCAAGAATCTAGGTGACCTCCTACCAAAATAATTTCATCGGGATACGTACTTCCTTTTATTTCACCAATCACATTATAAGATTTAACTGGCGGAAGGGTCTGACAATTCGTTTTTATAAAAACGGTTACCTTTTTTTCAAGCAACATTTTGCTGAGCATTTCAGATGCATTGGTACTAATAGCAACGGCTGGAATTTTAGTTACGCCTTCCTTATTAACCATCACTCCTGTATGTGGATGATCATCATGCAAAGTGGTCATAGATCGTACAAGAGTTGCTACTGCTCCATATTTAGCAGCTTGTGAAGGTCCATTGACTCGTTGATCAACCGCTCCACCGTAAGCATTGAATGTTCGAATTTGTGTGGGGTCCATCGGACGATTGTAGAAAACGATCTTACCTTTTATCTTTTCTGTACCAAGTTTTTCAACCTCATCAAGCGATCGAACCTCAATTACTTCTGCAGTAATTCCATTAGTAGGACTAGCCACAGAATTTCCGAGCGCCAAAGCCGGCAAAGTGATATTTGCAGCAGGTGTTACGATATGTACCTCTTCTTTTTCTCCTCTGATCCAGTGTGGTACTTCGCAGGGTTGTAGCCAAACCGAATCCAATCCGAGAGAATCCAACATCATTCGCGTATAATCTACTGCTTTGGCTGCTTCTGGGGAGCCAGCTAATCGTCCTCCAATTTGAGTAGTTAAATGATTGAGCCATTGGTAAGCACTACCATCTTGAAGTACCTTATTATATATGCTTTTGATAAAAATAGCATCATCTGTTTCTTCGCTTTGTCCATTGACAGAAGCACCTAGTAAAAACAGGGAACAAAATAAAATAATGGTCTTAGACATGATTTTTTTTTAGAAAAGACCTAAAAATAGAAAAAGCGAAGAAAATTCTTCAATAATTTCGAAGTCTTTGAATAGTTTTAAGGTCGAAAGATAGAGATAAAGCAGAGATTAAGTATTAAAAATTAAAAAAAATATCAGATTCAATTTTTTTTATAAAAAATAAAATCCGAAAATTATTTGGTGGTTATTGTATTTACCACACAAAGTTTTGAAAAAACTTTAATATTCTGAATATTATACTTATATCGTTTTTTATTATTGGAAAAGAAGAAAAAAATAGAATAAAATTTCGTCATATTCTTGTATTTTTTACTGAAAATAGATTAAGTTTGTAGTGTTATTGTATTTTTAACACAAACCATAACATCGTAAAAAAATAGACATCGGCCCGATGTAAAGAATATAATTTGGTTTTATTTGGTTAGGGCAGAGGTACACCTTAGAAGGTGGTACCTCTTTTTTTTGTTAATGTCTCTAGGAATGGTGTCTTTTTTATATTTATCCCGTCTAAAAACCGTACTGTTAATTTAAGATGATTACTTTTGTGGTGATTACTATATTAAAATCAGTCAGGAAAACATAAAAAATAGGTGAAAACCCCATCTTCATTTCGTGGTAAGTCGGCAAAGAGTCCACTTTCAAAAAAGACAGATAGTGAAGTTATCAAATTGTATTTGAAAACGCAGCGCTCTGACTATTTTGGTTTACTCTACCAACGTTATTCAACTAAAGTCTTTAGTAAGTGTATTTCACTACTTAAGGATGAGGCTTTGGCACAAGATGCTACGCAGGAGATTTTTACTAAAATATTTTTAAACCTGGCTAAGTTTAGTGAACGCTCTAAGTTTTCTACTTGGGTATACTCAATTACTTATAATTATTGCATTGATTTTTTAAGAAAACGAAAAAAGAGTAAAGCGCTTTTTTCGGATGAAATGGAAAATCCACCTGACATTGTTGATGATGTTCCTGATAGTGCATTATTAGAAATGGAGGTGATAAAATTGAAAAAAGTACTTGAACTCATTCCGACTGGTGATAAAGCCATTCTTTTAATGAAATATCAAGATGATATGTCTATTAAAGAAATCGCTACAATATTGGATAAATCGGAAAGTGCTATTAAAATGAAAATTAAAAGGGCTAAACATAAAGCGCAAAATGTTTACCGGGATATATTTCCGAATAACCTAAATTAATAATCTGATCATGGCATCAGCAGATAGTAACAATAACAATAGTTTTAAGAAATTAGGTGAATTAGAAGAAAATCAAGCACCTCAACCATCTCCACAGACAGAACGCAATGTCATGGGTACTGCTCGTAATGTTGGTTTTATTGGAAATGTGTTAGAACTTTATTTTTCTAAGGCACTCGGTATGCTCTCTGCTTTGTTTGGTGGAACAGATATTACTGAGGAATCAGAAAAAGCACAAGATTTACGCGATGGTAGCTTTGATAATGATAATACAATTGAGCCTGGTGGCCGAGCTAACTAAAATAAACCCCTTGCACTGATACTAGAAGTGCTAAAAAACAATCACTATGTATTTACTTAATGATTCTCCCTTTGGGATGCTCCAACAAATGTCGACCGATTTCATCCAAGTCTTGCCAAAGCTTGCACTCGCATTGGTTATTCTAATTATAGGATGGATCATTGCAAAAATAGTAGCTGGTATAATTCGAAAATTATTGGTAAAAATGCCATTAGACGAGGCTGCAGAAAAGTTAAACTCAATTGATCTGGTCCAAAAAACCAATATCAAGATTATACCTAGTACCGTTCTATCCAAAATTATTTACTATATCCTTCTTCTATTTTCCGTGGTCGCTGCCGCTGACGTACTCAGCATGGATGCTATCTCAAATCTAATCACTGATATCATTGGCTTTATTCCACGTCTTTTAGTAGCTGGTATTGTACTGATGATCGGTGTATTCATCGCGGATTTCATTAAAGATATCATTACTACCGTTTGTCAGTCTTTAGGTATTCCTTCTGCAAAAATGATTGGTGGATTTGTTTTCTGGTTTATTTTCTTGACCGCATTAGTAAGCGCAATGGGACAAGCTGGAATCGAAACAGACTTTATCATGTCTAACCTTTCTTTATTGCTTGCTGGAGGTGTTTTTGCTTTCGCACTTGGTTACGGAATTGCTTCTCGAGATATGATGGCCAACTTTCTTGCTTCTTTCTACACAAAAGATAAAGTAAGTATCGGAGATAAGATTACCCTAGATGGAGTTACTGGAGAAGTAATAGATATGGATAATAATTCATTAACACTCCAGACCGACGACCGAAGAATATTTATTCCCCTGAAAAAACTTTCTAGTGAAAACCTCGAAATTCACAACGTCTAATAAACTCGTTTAACCCCTATTAATTAAAATCCATTGGTAACATATTAATTTCAACTTCTGTCATCATTAACATAATGACAGACTAAATATTGGTACTTTTACACATATAAAATATACTATTTTTTATAACACTCAAACTTATTTTAATAATCAAAATTCAACAATGATGAAAAAACTGTTTTTACTTACAATGACATTACTGACTTTCGGATTCGCTTCGGCTCAGGACATGACTCTAGAAGAAATGAAGGCCTCAAAGGCAGAAATGGAAACAAAAATTGCGGATAGCAAAGCTATGGTTGATGCAACTCAAGCTGAACTAGATGCACTACAAAAGAAAATCAATATGCTTTCTGGCTGGATGACTGGCTTAAGTGGAGTTGTTGGGATGAACTTTGGTGGTTCTAGCCAATGGGCTGCTGCTCCTAATCCAACTGCAAATTCTCAGGCGCTCGCTCTTGGTGTAACTGGTTACGCTAACAGAGAACAACCGAAATATTTTTGGAACAACAAACTAATCATCAACAAATCTTGGCAAAAGGTAGAGATTGGTAGTGCTGATGCAGGTAAATTATTCGATAATGGAACTGTTGATATCTTAAACGTTTCTTCTTTAGCTGGTTACAAGCTAAACGAAAAGATTGCTATCTCTGCTTTAGGAGAATTAAATACTTCTTTAGAGAATTTCTTGGAGCCTGGTACTTTTGATATTGGAGTAGGTGTTACTTGGAAGCCAATCACCAACTTAGTTGTAGTGATTCACCCATTAAATTATCACATTGCATGGTCTGGTTTTGGATCTCCTGTTTCTTCGGCTGGTTCTATCGGAGCAAAAATCCGTGCAGATTATCAAGATGAATTCATGTTTGCTGGTAATAAAATTGCTTGGTCTTCTACTTTGACCGCATTCCTACCTTACTCTAGTGACAAAAATGAAGTCGTTAACAATGATAAATTTGGTATTGTTAATCCGACTACTCCTACTCGTTTGGCTGGCTTAACTGAATATACATGGTTAAATACTTTCTCTTTCCAAATTTGGAAAGGAATCGGAGTAGGTACTACTTTCGGTCTACGTCAAGCAGATTTTGAATTTCAAGATCTACAGTCTTTCTACACAATTGGTTTGACTTATACACTCTAAGTATAAAAGATTTAACTGGCCTTTTGGGTTAGTAAAATAATAATCATAAAGTCCTCTTTGGCTAGAAGCTAAAGAGGGCTTTTTTTTGAAGTTGTTTAATCATGGTTAAACAATAATTTTTGCTTAATTTCCCACCTCAATTAACAACCATGAAAAAACTCTTTTTACTAGACGGCCATGCACTAGTTTATCGTGCACATTTTGCCTTTATTCAACGACCACTAATCAACTCCAAAGGTCTCAACGTTTCTGCCATCTCCGGCTTTACGCGTCTAATTTGGGATGTAATGAAAAATCAAAGTCCAACACATATCGCCGTTGCTTTCGATTTAAGTGGCCCAACTTTTCGTAATGAAATGTATCCTGAATATAAAGCCAATCGGGATGCTCAACCAGAAGATATCTCTTTAGCTTTTCCCTATATTCATCAAATCCTTAACGCCTTTAAAATCCCTATCATTACCAAAGAAGGATTTGAAGCGGATGATGTCATTGGAACGATTGCTAAGCAGGCAGAAAAAGAAGGATTTACCACTTACATGATGACCTCCGATAAAGATTATGCGCAACTAGTTTCAGATAATATTTATTTTTATAAACCCGGTCGAAAAGGAGGTGAAGTAGAAGTGATGGGTGTTCCAGAAATTCTAAAAAAATGGGATATCGCTAGAGTAGATCAGGTAATTGATATTTTAGGGTTACAAGGAGATGCTGTAGATAATATCCCCGGAATTCCTGGAATCGGTGCTAAAACAGCCGTCAAACTATTAAAAGAATATGATTCAGTTGAAGGACTAATCGAAAACGCAAATAAATTAAAAGGTAAGCAAAAAGAAAAAGTAATCGAATTTGCTGAGCAAGGATTATTATCCAAAAAACTGGCGACCATCAATATCAATGTGGACATTCAATTTGATGCCGAAGATTATAAAATTGTTCCATTTGATCGCGATGCGCTTTCTGCTGTTTTTAAAGAGTTAGAATTCAGAGGTATTTCTAATTCTATCTTAGGTCATAGCAGTAAACCGGAAGATATTGAAGCCGGTAAATCTGATAATGTTCAAAAAGATTTATTTGGAAATCCGGTGGGACATTCAGGACGCACCAATTTTTCTGCGCAACTTTCTGAGCACTCCGTCGCGGAAAACAATTTGGAAAATACAGAGCAAAAATATGTTCTGATCAACACACCTGCAGCTCGTAAAAAATTAATTGCTGATCTCCTAAAAGAAAAAGTAATCTGTTTTGATACCGAAACAACTGGCGTTGATCCCAACGTAGCAGAACTGGTCGGAATGGCTTTTTCTGCCAAACCCAAAACAGGATATTATGTTCCCATTCCAGCTGACCGAGAAGAAGGACTCCGCATTGCGGCCGAATTTAAACCCATCTTAGAAAACGATAAAATAGAAATCGTTGGTCAAAATCTGAAGTTCGATATCTTAATGATGAAATGGTATGGCATAGAAATTAATGCACCACTTTTTGATACGATGATCGCCCACTATATTTGTGAGCCTGATCACCGCCACAAACTAGACTATCTAGCCGAAACCTACCTAAAATATAAAATGGTGCCTATCGAATCGCTAATTGGCAAGCGTGGAAAAAATCAATTATCCATGCGCGATATTCCGGTAGAAAAAGTAGCAGACTATGCGGCGGAAGATGCGGATATTACCTTTCAGTTAAAAGCACCTTTACAAGATTTATTGAAAGAGATTGAGGCAGATAAATTATATCGAGAATTAGAAATTCCATTAATCAAAGTTTTAGCGGATATAGAATTTGAAGGCGTTCGAGTTAATGCGGATTTTTTAAATAAATATTCTGTAGAGTTAGCAGAATATATTAGTACCGAGGAGAAAAAGATTTATGAAGAGGCTGGCGTTACTTTCAATATTGCGTCACCAAAGCAAGTTGGGGAAGTTTTGTTTGATAAATTAAATTTACCATACCGCTGGAAGAAAACCGCTTCAGGGCAATACTCTACCAACGAAGAGAAATTATCTGAACTAGCTCAAAAATTTGATATTCCTCGAATGATTTTAGATTATCGCAAACTGGCTAAACTAAAATCAACCTACGTAGACGCACTCCCTAGATTGATCAATCCTAAAACGGGTAGAATCCATAGTTCTTTCAACCAAGCACGAGCTGCGACAGGACGTTTAAGTTCTGACAATCCTAATTTACAAAACATTCCAATCCGTGACGAAGCAGGACGTAAAATTCGTAAAGCCTTTGAACCGCGTGACGAAAATCATGTTTTATTAGCCGCAGATTATTCTCAAATTGAGCTTAGATTGATTGCTGAAATTAGTCAAGACGAAGCAATGCTCCACGCTTTTGTTAATGGTCATGATATCCATCAAGCCACAGCAGCTGGGGTATTTGGTAAAAAATTAGAAGAAGTCACTCCTGACGAAAGACGTGCCGCCAAGACGGTCAACTTTGCCATCATCTACGGAGCTGGAGCTACCAATTTATCCAAGCAACTTAATATTCCTCGCAAGGAAGCCAGTGCATTGATTGAAAATTATTTTAAACAATATAAAGGCCTTAAAAATTACATGACTGAAACCGTCGAGTTCGCTCGCGAACATGGATACGTACTTACACTCATGGGACGTCGTCGTTACCTCCGTGATATCAATGCACGCAACGGACTAGAACGTAGCAACTCTGAACGTATAGCCATCAATACGCCTATTCAAGGAACGGCTGCCGACATGATAAAGGTTGCAATGATTAATATTCACCGCGCACTTAAAGAAGGTAATTTTAAAACTAAAATGATTATGCAAGTGCATGATGAATTGGTTTTTGATGTACCAAAAGATGAATTAGAAAAGGTCTCACCAATCATTGAGGATTTAATGAAAAACGCGATGCCACAACTTAAAGTCCCTATTTTAGTAGGAATGGATACAGGAAAAAATTGGTTAGAGGCGCATTAGATTTTATTAGAGCTGTTACCCTTTAAATTTATAGGTTTGAACGAAAAAACAACTATTTCTAATCCTCGCCGGAATTTTGAAATCGCAGCAGTGCTCATTACGGGATTGGGTAGATTTCTCTTTGTGGAGTTCCTCGACCTTAGGTTTCTTTATATTTCGTCGGCTTGTATTTTTTGGATGGTTTATATTTTTCTACGTAAAAAAGAGATTCCACAAATACTTAATTACTGGGGATTAAACTTTCATAATTTTAAAAAAACATTTTTAGAGTTATTACCAATAGCGGTCATCTTGTCAATTGCTTTTTATTTTATTGGAAATAAACTCGGCACCAACATTTTAAATATTAATATTATTCCCATTTTATTGATTTATCCGATCTGGGGGATCATTCAGCAATTTATCATGATTGGGATTTTTGCTAGAAACCTTAAAGATGGCGATCAGATAAACTTACCAACAGCAGGAGTTGTATTAATCGCCGCCACCTTATTTGCCATTGTACATTTTCCGTTCCTAATATTGGTCGCCGCTACATTTCTACTTGCGATCGTTTATGTCAATTTATATTTTAAAGAAAGAAATCTTTTGGTGATGGGAATTTACCACGGCTGGATCGGTGGGTTGTTTTTTTATACCATCATGGAAAGAGACCCTTTTTTCGAAGTTTTTGGTACCAACCTATTTTAGTGGACTAATGTACTGAAGAAAGCACTGAATTGTTAGGTATAAAAAACTAGAGACTTTAGATGCTTATTTATCAAATTCAAAAACAACTTCAAGCGCAAAAGCCTGTCCGACGCCAGGCGGGTAAAAGCTACAAGATGAAGAACAATGTTTTTTAAAAGGAAATAATTCTACCGCAGAAGATACGAAATGACAGAGAAAGTAATTCGTCAAGAAAACACGATAGATGTGTTTGATTTTGAATTTGAAGTTGCCCTTGCTCTTGAAAAATTTTCACCTTATTAATTATAAAGAAAGTTAGTACCTTCCATACTATTGCCACACCAATTAAATAATATCGTATCTTGAGCAGCAAATAAAACGCATTACTTCTAAGATGAAATTTCCAGTACCTATTCCCGTTATTGAGCTTGCCCGACAGTATGGTGCTACGCTTCTTGGTGACACTAAGCTCTTAGCAACTGGGATCAACGAAATCCATAAGGTACAAGCTGGTGACATCACTTTTTCTGATCATCCTAAGTATTTTAAAAAATCTCTCGATTCCGCTGCTACCATTATTATTTTAAATGAAGCAGTAGATTGTCCAGAAGGAAAAGCAATTTTAGTTTGTGATCAGCCTTTTGAAGTTTATAATAAACTAGTTAAAAAATACGCACCAACGCAACACCTCTCTACAACGATTGACCCGGCGGCGCACGTTCACCCTTCTGCCATTATCGAACCCAACGTCATTATCGGACCACAGGTAACCATCGGCGCTTATACTTACATACAAGCCAACGTAACGATCAAAGGTCCGACCATCATTGGCAGTCATGTCAATATTCAGTCGGGAACCGTCATCGGAGCGGAAGCTTTTTATTTTAAAAAGAAATTAGATCATTATAAAAAATGGCAAACCGGTGGCCGAGTACTGATCAAAGATCGAGTAGACATTGGGCCAGCTTGTACGATCTGTCGTGGTGTTTCCGGAGATACGGTTATCGGACAAGGAAGCAAACTGGATGGACAAGTGCACATCGGACACGGAGCGGTCATCGGTGAAAACTGTTTATTAGCTGCGCAAGTTGGAATTGGTGGAAAGACGATTTTAAAAAATGACGTGGTTTGCTATGGACAAGTCGGCATCGCACAAAATGTCGTGATTGGGCGCGGTGCTGTGATTGCTGCTAAATCAGGGGTTTCTAAATCACTCCCTGGAGGAAAAACTTATTTTGGAATTCCTGCTGAACCTTTGCGACAACATCATAAAAAATTGGCAGCACTCCGCCAGCTTCCTGAACTCGTGAAACGCCTGGAAGAAGAATGAAAATTGCCGTCAATACTCGCCTCTTATTAAAAAATCGATTGGAAGGGATTGGTCGTGTCACCTATGAAATTATCCGTCGCTTAGTGGAACAACATCCTGAGGATGAATTTATTTTTTGTTTTGATCGACCCTATGACGAAGAATTTATTTTTGGTAAAAATGTAACACCCTTAGTTATTTCGCCTCCTTCTCGACATCCTTTTTTATGGTATTTATGGTTTGAACATTCGTTGCCTCGTGCGTTAAAAAAACACCAACCGGATGTTTTTTATTCTCCTGATGGTTATTGTAGTTTAAATTTAAAATGTCCCACGGTCATGGTTACGCATGATTTGGCGCATGTTCATTATCCCAAAGAGATTCCTTTTTTGGTTAGAAAATATTACGACCATTATGTTCCTAAATATTTAAAAAAATCAGATCAGGTCATCAGTGTTTCTCATGCGACCAAAGAAGATATTATAACGCAGTATCATCTTCCCTCAGAAAAAATATCAGTGGTTCATAATGGAAATCGGGATGGTTTTTCTAAAATAAATAAAGAACAAAGACAAGCAACACGAGCAAAATATAGTCAAGGTTGTAAATACTTTTTTTATCTCGGCGCAGTACATCCACGAAAAAACTTGGAGCGCTTAATCATGGGTTTTGATTTATTTAAACAAACATCTGGAACCGATATTAAATTATTAATCGGTGGGCGACTGGCTTGGCAGACCGATACGGTGCAAAGAATATTTGAACAATCTACCCATAAGGCAGATATAAAATTTTTAGGATTTATTCCGGAAGAAGATTTATCTTTTTTAATGGGGTCTACTTTAGCGATGGTCTACGTTTCGTTATTTGAAGGATTTGGATTGCCGATCTTGGAAGCCATGTATGCAGAGGTTCCCGTCATTACTTCTTCAGTAAGTTCGATGCCTGAGGTTGCAGGAGACGCAGCTTTATTAGTTGATCCGCTTTCGGTTGGTGATCTTGTTTTGGCTATGCAGAAAATTTATGAAGATAAAACGCTTAGAAAGGAATTAGTAAAAAAAGGGAAACTTCAACGAGAGAA
>CALGJS010000488.1 GCA_937927835.1 uncultured Saprospiraceae bacterium
CCTCCTTCATCTAAATAAGATGATTTTAAAATATATCGTCCTTTTTTATTGGTATCGATATGATCATTTAAAACATAACTACCGGTTGGTGTTAGACCGTTTTGTGAGGGCGGATTATTAATTGAAAGAATATAATTTGCAATAGACTCGGCATCTGCTTCAGAAAGATTAGGATGTGCTGGCATGGCTTTTTCTCCCCAAACTCCGTTACCTCCATTGATGATTTTTTTGGCTAAATAATTTACTTTAGCAGGACTATCTGTAGGGTAGCGTTCGGCTACTTTCGTATAACTAGGCCCGGCAGAATAGCCTTCGATTTTATGACAAGACAAACAATTCATTTCGTCAATTAGTCTTTCTCCAGCCGTTGCAAAAGTTTTGTCTCGATGACCCATTGCAACGACATTCTCATCAAAACCTTCCTTCATATAATCAATAGTCGTCGTAACACTAGTTGGCAATATTCCTTGATTGAGTTGACCATCCTCTAGATCATTAATGGCTACAGAGTAATCTACTTGACGGTTGTCCCAAAAGAAAGTTTTGTTTCCCTTTAGGTTAATCGCTACTTCTGGTTCGGAATTCCCAACATAAACGGTGGTCTGAATAGTATTAGATTTTCCATTTTCATCTTCAACTTTTAAAGTAATTTTTTGTTCTCCAGAAAAATTAAAAGTATGGCTTAAAGAGCTGCCTTTTCCGACTAGTGAATTATCTACATACCATTGATAAATCAATTTATCATCATCATAATCTAAAGAACCATCAGCGGAAGCTTGCACTGTAAAAGGAGGTGCTCCGTATTTTTTAGCCACCTCAATTTTGGCAATAGGAGGTCGATTGCCACCTTGATATTTTAATCGAACTAAACGGGCATCCAAATTTTGAGAAAACCAACCTTTTCCATATTCTAATAAATAAAGTTCTCCATTCTTATCTACTTCCAAGTCGATTAAATTGTCGAATTGCATAGAAGGTAGAAAGCGTTCCATTTTCACCAAATTTCCTGCTTCATCTAAAGTGTTGACTAAAACTCTACCTCTCATCCATTCATAACTAAAAAACTTTTTATTATAATAAACAGGAATTCGATTCTCAGATTCTGGATAGTCATCTTTGTAAAAGACAGGACCTGCCATCGCATTTCGAGCGCCTGAACCCATCAGCGGAAATTCATTAGATTTTCCATAAGGATAATAAATCATAGCTGGTTGAGCAGGAGGAAGATTTATAGCGCCAGTGTTATTTCGAGAATCGTTTATTGGATTGTTTGGATCAAATATTTTTCCAGATTTTTTGGTAGCAAAATCATAATCATAATAGGCTTTATTATCTCCGACAAATAAGGGCCATCCAAAAAATCCAGGCTTTCTGGCTTGGTTAACTTCATCATGTCCTGCTGGTCCACGAGTATCATTAGGATCTTTCGCATCCGGGCCAACATCTCCCCAATAGAGAAAATCAGTATGCTTGTCATAAGAAATTCGATATGGATTTCGACAGCCCATTACATAGATTTCTGGTCGACCTACCGTTGGATCACTAAACAAATTTCCTTCAGGAATATCATAAGTACCATCTTCATTGATGATAATTTTTAAAATCTTACCTCGCAAATCCATCGTGTTGGCCGAGGTACCTCGCGCATCAAAAGGAGCACGTCCTGGACGGTCGTCTATTGGGCCATATCCGTCAGACTCAAATGGATTGGTATTGTCTCCAGTAGACATGAAGAACTCTCGACCTTTACCGAAAAGTAAAGATCCTCCAGTATGGCAACATTCTTTTGTTTGAATATTTAAGGTAAGAATTTCCTTTTCATTTTGTAATTCAAAAACAGCGTCCGGATCAAATTCAAATCTTGAGAGTCTCTGAACTTCTTTATCAGGAGCAGAGTAGTGCAGATAAATAAAGTTATTGGTAGCATAATCAGGATCAACTGCCAAACCTATCAACCCATTTTCTGAAAAATAATTAATATCCAAATGCTGAGAAAGATTCACCTTCCCAGTTTTAGGATTGTAAACATAAATTCTACCAGCTCTTTCAATCCAAATTATACGACCATCTGGTAAAAAATCTAATTCTACTGGTTCATTAAGATTATCTTTTAAAACCACTTTTTCAAAACGATTTTCTTCAGGTGCAACGGTACTTAGATCATAGTCAACAGCGTTTCGATCACCGGCTGCATAATTAATTCCACCCAAGATATGTTTAAGAAAACGTTCATCTGAAAAGCTTTCTGCCGTATGTCCCATTCCAGTATACCAAGATCTTCCACCATCGAATTCATGGTACCAAGCAATAGGATGATTTTTGCCCATTTTTCCACCTTTGTAGGAGCTTTCATCCAAATTTAAAATTGGAATCACCTTGGGATAAATATCTTTAAAATTATACCATTCATCTACTGTCTTAAAATTACGTCCTAAATGTTTCGTAGATTCATGCTGCATATCCAATACCTCGATATTCGCCTCATGTACACCTGGAGGATGATCCGCAAAATATCCACCGACCAATTCATTATACCAAGGCCATTCGTATTCTGTGTCCGTAGCGGCGTGTATTCCTACAAATCCGCCGCCAGCTTGTACCCAACGTTGGAATTCATGTTGTTGGGGTTCGGTTAGAATATTGCCAGTGGTCGATAAAAATAAAACAACGTTAAATGATGCTAAAGACTTAGGGTTGAATATTTCTGCTTCTTCTGAGAAGGTTACTTGGAAATTATGTTCCTCTGCGAGTTTTTTAATAGCGACAATTCCATCCTTAATGGAATCATGACGATATCCAGCTGTTTTAGAAAACACTAAAACGTTGATGAATTCTGGTTCTTTTTTGGTATCACAACCACCTAAAATGAGTATAGTCAATAATAATAAGGTTGACTTAAATAAATAATTCACGTTTAATTTTTTATAATCTGTAAGCTAGTTTCTAGAATAATCAAAACACAATATAAGCGTTTATTTCAATTTTAAGGGTAGAAGAATGTTAGTTTTACAATAGGATTGCTTAGGTGGGAATATTTTGTTCAATTTTATCGTAGCTCGCATGAAAAAAGGATAGCTTATAAGCTGATTTCCAACTAAATAGTCAAATTATTGTTTAATTAAAAAAAATTAAATGCGAATTCTTCTAACTGGGGCCTCCGGATACATTGGAAAAAGATTATTGGTCAACCTTGTTGAGGCAGGTCATGAGGTAATTGCTTGTGTAAGAGAACCACGTAGATTTCATATACCAAAGAAATTTAAAACCCATGTAACGATTTTTAAAGTAGATTTCTCTGATCCTGTTGATTTAGCAACGGCTCCTTTAGACTTCGATGCAGCTTATTATTTAATCCATTCATTGTCGACCGGGATAGGAAATTTTAAAGAAAAGGAGGCCGAAATGGCTCAGACCTTTGTGAATTATATAGATCAATCGACTGCCAAACAGGTAGTTTATTTAACAGGAATAGTCAATACTTCAAATGAGTTATCTGCTCATCTAAGCAGTCGATTAAAAGTAGAAACTATTCTGGGTGCTGGGAAGGTTCCGTTGACTGCCTTACGAGCTGGGATTATCATTGGTTCTGGTAGTGCCTCTTTTGAATTAATTAGAGATTTGGTAGAGAAATTACCGATTATGATCGCTCCCAAATGGTTAAATACCCGTTGTCAACCAATTGGTATACGGAACGTCTTACAGTTTTTGATGGGTGTTTTGGGAAAAGAAAAATACTATCATCAACATTACGATATTGGTTGTAAAGATGTTTTGACCTATAAAGAAATGTTATTACAATATGCGGAAGTCCGTAACCTAAAACGATGGATTTATACCGTTCCTGTCATGACACCTAGATTGTCGTCTTATTGGTTGTTTTTTATTACTTCTACTTCTTATAATCTTGCTGTCAATTTAGTGAATAGCATGAAGGTAGATGTGATTTGTGAGGCAAATAATTTAGCAGAAGATTTTGAGATTGAATTGTTTGATTATAAAACATCGGTAGGGATGGCATTTTCAATTATTGAAAAGAATACTATTATATCGAGTTGGAAAGATAGTTTTAGTTCCTCGTTGCCAGTAGGAAGTTTGGAAGAATTTACCATATTGCCTGAGCATGGAACTTTCAGCGATTACCGAGAAAAAATTATTGACCCAAATGACCGTGAACGAATCATTGAAAATATTTGGTCAATTGGTGGAGAAACAGGATGGTATTATGCCGATTGGCTTTGGAAAATTCGTGGCTATTTAGATAAACTGGCTGGCGGAATTGGTCTTCGTCGTGGACGGACACATCCGACTCAGTTAGAACGTGGAGATGCAGTTGACTTTTGGCGAGTCTTAGAAGCAGATCGATCAAGAGGTCATTTATTATTATTTGCTGAAATGAAACTGCCGGGAGAAGCATGGCTAGAGTTTCAAATCAAAGAAGAGGGAAATAAGCTTAAAATTTCTCAACGAGCCGTTTTTTTTCCTCATGGAATTTCGGGTAGATTATATTGGTATTCTGTAGTACCTTTTCATTATTTTATCTTTCAGGGAATGTTAGATAATCTGGTGAAGGCTGGGGAGAAGAGAATATGATTATCAATCTTTTATAGCAAAAAGAATTCATTGATTTAATTTTTAAAATGGTTCTTGCCTATTTGGATAGTGATTTTTATAAGTTTGATGATTTTTAAATCCTAATTCTTAAAAACCGAAACATCTCCACTAAAGATCACCAAACTTCCATCATTAAATTCTACCTCTACAAAATAGATGTAGACAGATTGACTTACTATTTCACCTTTAAAAAAGCCATTCCAACCTAACTGAGGATCGTTGATAGGAATATTGGAAGCTCCATAAACTTGAGCGCCCCAACGATTAAACACCGCTACTTTCTTAATCTCCGTAATCGTTCCTGGATCACCTGATACATAAAAGAAATCATTATGGCCATCTCCATTCGGTGAAAAGGCATTGGGAATGTAAATGCTTTTTGAGGAAATATTAAGGGTGACCGTCGCTTGCGAACAAACATCCGGACATTCAACTGAACAAACTTCATAGGTGAAACTTTCCGTTCGATTGGTACCCAAGTCTTCTGGTGTGTAGTAAACAATATTTTCATCGTTAACCAATATATTACCACTTGTTAGGTCGAAAGTCCGCACAATAAATTCTTCGTAATTTTCTAAACTATCATTTCCCAAAACATTAATCTGATGAATTTTACATTCAAATAAATCACGAGAATCATCATTTGCAAAAATCTCATTAGGTAGTAAAACCTCCACCGAATCAACTACATTACAACCACTCACCGGATCAAAAATTTGCATCGTATAAATGCCCGGTACTTCAACAATTGGATTTATTAAATGCGTCTGAAAACTAGTATCAGGACCATTCCATAAAACATGATAATCATCTAACGGAACATTTCCATTCAGCATGACTTCTCCAACAGAACAATCAAATGCTATATCCATTCCAGCATCAACTACTGGTGCTGGATCTATCCTAAGATTAAATGCAATAGGCGCAGATGCACAATCTTCAATTTTTTGAATCACCCAAAAAGTAAAACTTCCAACGATGCTATTATCTAAGATTGGCTGAAAATTAGGTTCACCACTGGTAAAAATAGGAGCATCACCAATTATTGGATCCACATTATACCACTGAAAGACGGCATCGGTATTGGGATTAGAAATTACTGCCGCAGGAATAGATTCATTTTGACAAATTACCATATCTTCTACCTGTGGATTATCTATTTCAATTGTCGTTCCTTGACAAGGAATACATACCGATGAGTCACAATCAAGAATTGTCATTAGGTCGTTTTTCGTACAAGGATTTCCATCATCGCAGCTAACAATACTGCTTGGACCAGTAGAACAATCAATAGTTGTTCCACGGCATGGAACACAAATGGTTCCATCACTATCTAAAATAATTTCTTGATCATTTATGGTACAAGGGTTTCGATCGTCGCAATTGTTAACCGTCGTTGTTCCATTGGTACAATCCACCGGAATTCCCCAACAAGGAATACAAATGGATCCATCGCAATCTAGGATGGTTTGTTGATCATTGATGGTAAAACTATTTCCGTCATCACAAGCGACAATTGAAGTTGAGCCAGTGTTACAATCAAGTGGTGTTCCCGCACAAGGAATACAAACCGTTCCATCGCTATCTAAAACAGATTGCACATCATTTTCGGTACATGGATTATTGTCATCACAAGAAACGATTGAAGTGGTTCCGTTCGAGCAATCTACTGGAGTACCAAGACAGGGTACACAAATACTATTATCGCAATCGAGGATGGTTTGTTGATCATTGATGGTGAAAATATTTCCATCATCACAAGTGATAATTGAAGTGGTACCATTGTTACAATTTAAAGATGTTCCCGCACAGGGAATACAAACGGTTCCATCACTATCTAAAACAGATTGCACATCATTTTCGGTACATGGATTATTGTCATCACAAGAAACGATTGAAGTGGTTCCGTTCGAGCAATCTACGGGAGTACCAAGACAGGGTACACAAATACTATTATCGCAATCCAGGATGGTTTGTTGGTCGTTGGTGGTAAAAACATTTCCATCATCACAAGTGACAATTGAAGTTGAACCAGTGTTACAATCAAGTGGCGTTCCAGCGCAGGGAATACAAACCGTTCCATCACTATCTAAAACGGATTGCACATCATTCTCGGTACACGGATTATTGTCATCACAAGAAACGATTGAAGTGGTTCCGTTCGAGCAATCTACAGGAGTACCAAGACAGGGTACACAAATACTATTATCGCAATCGAGGATGGTTTGTTGATCGTTGATGGTAAAAATATTTCCATCATCACAAGAGACAATTGAAGTTGAACCAGTGTTACAATCTAAAGGCGTTCCAGTACACGGAATACAAATTCTCCCATCACTATCTAAAACCGATTGCTGATCATTTGTGGTACACGGATTATTGTCATCACAAGAAACGATTGAAGTGGTTCCGTTCGAGCAATCTACGGGAGTACCAAGACAGGGCACACAAATACTATTATCGCAATCGAGGATGGTTTGTTGATCATTGATTGTGAAAACATTCCCATCATCACAGGAGACCACCGAAGTTGATCCTGAGGTACAATCTAAAGGTGTTCCAGCGCAAGGGATGCATTCGCTTCCATCCGCATCTAGAATCGTTTTTTTATCATCGATGGTACATGGATTATTGTCATCACAATTGACAATTGAAGTTGAACTATTCGTACAGTCAATTGGTGTTCCTTGACAAGGCTCACAAATAAAGCCATCACAATCTCGAACGATTTGTTGGTCGTTGATGGTTAGAATGTTTCCATCATCACAAGGTTCTATGGAAGTGGGTCCGGTTTCGCAACTTGCTGGAACGGTTCCTACGCAAGATATACAGATTGAACCATCAACTAAAGAAACCATCATAGAATCTAAAGCGGAGCAAGGGTCGTTATCATCACAAGCTACGGTTGTTTGATAAACCGGATGACAGGGATTACAAAAATAGGATAGGTCGAATGGGTTTTGAGCCGTACCAATTCCTTGACCAGATGATCCTGCGGTAAATGGAATTCCATCGGAATTTACACCACCGGTAATGGTGTCATTTAATAGGTCTAATAAATTCACCGTACCGGCTCCTTCAATCGCATCAGTACAACCATCTGCATCGCTATCTAAATCATAAAAGTCAGCGATGCCATCATTATCGGTGTCTGTATGTTGACAACCACTCAAACTAAAATCATCCCAACCAAATTCAGTATGTCCTTTTAGATTATAAAAATAAACTCGGAATTCATAATCAGTAGAGGGTTGTAAATCCATAGGAGGTACTTGAATAACATCTAGGATATGAATATCAATAGGTCTGACATGAATATTTTCAATTAAAACATCGCTGGTAGCAAAACCATCCGTAGACCATAAAATAGAAAATTCATAAGAAGCATCTTGATTTTGTAATTCTAAAGCATTGTAATGTGAAATCGAATTGATTTCAATATTTTCTGGCCAACCACCAGTTGTAGTAAAAGAATATGGTAAATAATCTTCGTTGGTAATGGATTCTGTTAATGATCCAGAAGCTACGCCTCCAACAATAGAATTAGAATAAATCAAACTAATCGTAGTACCTGGTCCGTTCATTTCATCGTCAGCGGAAACTACATATTGCGGATCGAAGCCGGCTTTAAAATGTCCTTTAGGTTGACCGATTGGATCATCCTTATTATGACTCCATCCTATAAACCGAATAGAGTTAGCACATCTTCCTTCTGTGGTATCTTTAATTCCATCATTGTCATCATCTAAATCACAATAATTATTGACACCATCTTGATCTTGGTCTGCACAATTAGTTGCGTCCAAACAATCTTGACAATCCATGCAATCGATTAAATCATCCGCATCATTATCAATACCATCATTACAAATTTCCATTAAACAAGGTCCCATCAATGGATTTCTCCAATAATGTTTAAGTGGATTTGCATAGGTAATAGAAGTGATTAATCCATTTACATCAACGGTAGGATTGCCGGTTCCAGCAATTCCATCATTATCTGGATCGAGGATGTCTTCTTCTAATGCATCAAAGCAAGTATCTCCATCAGCGTCGATTTCGTAAGCATCATAAATTCCATCCGGCGTGGATTCACTATCGCCAATATTATAATTTAAAATTCCAGATTCTGGAGTGGTTTCTAAATTATCAAAAAGACCATTATCATCGAATTCATAATCTTGGCCATCAATTCTACCATCGTGATTATCATCTTCAGCGCCATGTCCGGCTTCATCTAAATCTAAGATTCCATCGTTATCTGAATCTAAGTCTAGCTTATCGACTACGCCATCAAAATCTGTATCTGAACAAGTAGAGATACTAAATTGGATCAAATTGGATGGTGAATTTTCTGTAGGATCAGAAGAAACGAGGTTAGTAAATTTTATGGTAAATCCTTCCGAAAATCCCAAAGTTTGAATTTGGAATTCAGCGTAATTTGAGTTTCCAGTTCCGATAATTTCTAAAACATTGGTTCCGGAAATATTGATATCTGCATTGATTTCTTGAATGATATTCCATGCAAAATCCACAGAAGGATTAATTGGGGTTATTTCTAAAGCATCCGTAAAATTTAATTGAGAGGGGAAGGTGGTAGTTGCAAATCTAAAGGCGGCAGGTTCTTGAATTCCCAAAGTCGTTGTTAATCCACTAATTGCCTGAAAATGATCTTCGTCTTGAAAACGTAGAATTTCTCCTCCGTTTTCGACAGTTAATGAAATATCATTTGCACCGCCGAAGGAAAACGGAGCAGAGATGCTAATGGGTTGCGGTAAATTTTCCCCAGTTATATAAGTATTTAGAATGGCATCTGCTTCTCCAGGAAGATGTGTTCCACCAGAAAAATCATTAAAATTAATTGGAATGATTGGACATTCTATCAAGTCTGGAATTCCATCATTATCATCATCTAAATCACAAAGATCATCTGATCCATCGCCATCTGTATCCAAACCATTTGAGTCAGGACAGAAACCAATTGTTGAATATTCCGATAAATTAACTGAATTCTTGAGAGCAATATCCACAGGAGAATTACCTGTAATTGCGTAGAATGAAAGGGATAAAAATAAATAGAGTGAGCAAATAAATGTTTTCATAGGATCTTTAATCTCTGCATACCGTGAAGGTATTTCACGGAATAAATTAACAAATAAAAGGACTAGTAAATACCCTTTGATAAAGGATAATTATATTCATTCCAATTAGTTTTGTCAATCCAATTTCGCGAGTCTTATTCCTCCCATTTGTTAAAAAATGAGTCAAAAAAGTCGAAATTATGGGAGGAAGATCAATAGTTAAAATCGAAAACCATGCCATTGAAACCTTATAGGGAGCAAAAAGCAGCTTTTGAGGCGAATTCGAAAAATGCTACAGGCGGCCGGACAGGCAGGTTTCGTTTTTTTTCTGCAAAAAAATGAAAAGAAAAGAAAATCGAGATACACAGTTTTAAAGTTCAAAGACTACTTTTATTGTAGGGAAAGGAATTAATTATTTTTTAAATTTTAACACTTAAATTCAGAGCTATTTACAAAAGGAGAGTCCCAACTTTATCGCACAATCACCGTATTGACCTTCAAAGCAATATCCTTTCGAATCTCCATTAACTTCTGATGAATCTTCATTGTTTTCATCACGTCGTCTTCCCCTGTTTTTTCATCAATCGCCTTTTTCATACTCGCTTTATTTCGTTCGATCAACTTGTCGAGTTTACGAAGTTTAAACCAATAGATGGCAGAGATACTATCGAGGTTGAAATTAGCTTCGGGCATCGGTTGACTACGAAGAGGAAGGTCGTGCTTGTCCAACCAATTAGGACTCATTTCAAATTCAGGTTGTAAAACATCAATCGCTAATTTTCGGAAATCTTTGTCCTCGTGTTGGATAAAATACTTTGGTGTGATCGGTGTTCCGTCAATGGTCATGTCCAAACATTCACGAGCGACCCGTTGATAAAGGTCATTATCAAAATCGTCCAAGACATCTTCGATATTACTTAAAATAAAACGAGCGACTGTTACGTCCTCATTTTCTTTATCAAAGATTTGTCCACCATAACAAATTAATAAACGGACAATATCTTTTTCTTGATATTCGGCGCTGTTGGATGGAGCAGGACGCCGTTGTAGCGACGGTGGTGGAGGTGGAGCTGGTTCACCATATCCTTGGTCGTCTGGATAAAAGGATGGATCTTCCGTTGGGAAATTTCCTGGGTCGGTTGGAAAGTTGCCAGGAGGAGGTGGGAAATTACCTGGAGGAGGTGGGTTATTATTTGCTTTTTTACGAGCGTATTGTCGCTGATCCTTTTTGCGTTGCTCTTCGGCTTGCGTAACAGATTTAGTAACGATCAAGTTTACCTCGTTCATTAAGATCTCTTCTTCCACTTTCATCAAGTGGCTACACTCTTTGATATACAAAGACCGTTTTAGAGGATCTGGAATTTTCGCAATACTCCCCACAATATCTTTGATCAAACCCGCTTGCCGAACTGGATCTCCTTTCGCTTCACTAAAAAGCAATTCACTTTTAAATAAAATAAAATCTTTCGCCTGACTTTCGATATATTCTTTAAAGGCTTCACTCCCAACGCTTTGTAAATAAGAGTCAGGATCTTCTCCTTCAGGAAGCATAACCACCTTGACATTCATGTCTTGTTCGAGCACCAAGTCGAGCCCCCGCAACGCTGCTTTTACACCCGCTGCATCTCCATCATAAAGGATCTTCATGTTTTGGGTGTACCGCTTGACTAACCGAATTTGATCGACGGTTAAGGAAGTTCCCGAAGAAGCCACCACATTTTCAATTCCACCTTGATGCAAAGAAACGACATCCGTATAACCTTCCACTAAAATACATTCATCCGTTTTTCGAATCGCTCGTTTGGCGAAGTAGGCACCATAAAGAACTTTACTTTTATTATAAACTTCCGTTTCCGGCGTATTGACATATTTGGGAGCCTTGACATTTTGGGACATAATACGTCCACCAAAACCAATCACTTTTCCAGAAACACTGTGGATGGCAAACATTACCCGATCTCGAAAAAAGTCACTGTCGTATTTACTGGTAAGTCCCAGTTTTTTTAATTGCTGACCTTTATAACCTTTGCGCTTGGCGGCTTGTGTAAGAGCATCTTTATCTTTAGGAGCGTAACCCAATCCAAACTTCTCAATAGATTCATCGGTGAAACCTCTTTTCTTTAAATAGCTTAAACCAACACTTTTTCCGATATCAGTATTTAATAAAGAATCGTGATAATAATCCCGAGCAAATTGGTTAAGTACATGAAGGCTATCGAGTTTTTGTTGTTCTTCTTTATGAGCTTGAGAGGTTTGTGTTTCCTCAATTTCAATCCCATATTTTTCCGCCAAATACTTTAAAGATTCAGGATAGCTGACGCTTTCGTGCTCCATGATAAAGTTCACAGGATCACCACCTTTTCCACAACCAAAACATTTGTAAATATTCTTCGCAGGGGAAACTGTAAAAGAAGGGGTCTTCTCATTATGAAAAGGACAGAGTCCCAACATATTAGCACCTCGCTTTTTGAGGTTGACATAGTCACCTACCACGTCCTCAATCCGAGCCGTTTCTACAATATCGTTGATGGTCTTTTTTGTAATCATTATAATAGCAAGATAAGGATATTTTTTGAGAAAACAAATTGTTTTTTAATTGGGGTTTCAGACGCAGAATGGAGGTTTTGGAATGATATCAGATGATATGGGAATAATTACCTATTTACAATTAGCTGTAAATTAATTCTTATTCCTAATCGGCAAATTTAAGGTGATGAATGTCAAGGAGATGCAGTCATAATTACAATTAACTTAAGTCCTATTTCAAACTATCCAATCTTTCTCTTAATTGTTGACGTCGAGATTTTAAACCATATTTTTCTTCAATAGATTCAGGTACTGTTTTATAAATATCTGAATTTATTTCCATCTTTTCATTATTAATAATTTTGATACATTTCATAGTTCGTCCTTTAACTATAAATTTTTTAGCTTGACTATTATCGATATAAAGATGATTTATCTTAGCTTGTTTTACTAACTCTAGTTGATTTCCTATTAAGGGATTAAAGTACAGGTGTAAGCGATCTAGGTTCCCGTTCTTAATATGTATTTCCTCAATTTTATTATCACCTAAATTCATCCTGCATTGAGGTAATTCCGTGTTTTCTAAATTGGGAAAGGTCTTTAAGTCATTAGAATAAACTTGTAATGATTTCAAACTCTTTGATTCACTGAGAGAAGTAGGTAATTCAGTAATCTCATTATTAGCTAAGCTCAGGTGTGTAAGATTCTTCAGTTCTGCAAAGTCAATTTGTATTTCAGTTATTTGATTGTCATAGGCACTAAATGATTGAAGATTCTTCAATTTATTAATCGAGGAGGGAATAAATGATAATTGATTATTGCCTAAACTGAAATACTCTAGACTTTCTAACTCAGATAACGATTCAGGTATAAAAGAAATCTTATTAGAAGAGAGGAATAATCTCCTTAGATTTTTTTGATTACTAATACTATCAGGAATGTCTTGGATATGATTTCCCGAAAGATTCAATACATTCAAATCTAGGGAGTCAAAAAAATCAGGGCTAATAAATTCAATTTGATTAGAATCAAGATATATCACTTTTAAATTGGGCAAATATCCTAGAGGTCTTAAATCTTTGATTTTATTATCTCCTAAATTTAGAATCTCTAGGCTTTTTATTTTTGCTACCTCAGAAGGAATCGATTTAAGTCTTAAACCAGAAAGATTTAACAACTTACTTTTACTATTGATTGCTTTAGCTATTTTTGCGGAAACCATTCTCTATTAATTAATTTTTCTCAAACCCAAAACTCAATCCTCCCTCAAAACTACCATCCCAATCTCAGGAACAATAATCTCATCCTTAAAAGTTTCCTTACCCCCAATCCCAAACATCATTCCCCAAACCTCTTTACGCCATTTACCATCGGGTAGATCTACTTTTGTCGGTTCAGCATTCGCATTATAAATCACCAAAATATTTTTCCAAGCATCGCCATTGGCGTAATCCTTTAATTGATAAGCAACTACTTTTAGTGGAGTACCATCGACAAACTCCAGATGTTTTTGAATCATCTCCGTTGTCGGCATTCGGAAAGCAGGATGAGCCTTTCGAAGTGCAATTAGATTTTTATAATAATTAAAATGGTCTAAATGTTTTTGTTTAGTTGACCAATCCATCCGATTGATCTTTTCTGAAGATTTATATGAATTTTCAACACCATTTTTAGTTCGCATCAATTCTGCCCCTGCATGTAAAAACGGAACTGCCTGACTCGTCAAAACAATCGCATTCGCCAAACGATGCATCTTCCCAATAGTTGTTTCATCAGCCGTGGTGGAATTTTTCAGTCGATCATAAAGCGTATGATTGTCGTGACAAGAAGCATAGTTGATACATTGGTTGGGTTGATTGGCGTATGGATGATCAGAATAATTCACTGCGGAATAATTGATCTGGGGATGTTGCGTCGCTGCCACAATGCCAAATTTAACGGTTTCTTCCATTCCTGGTTTTCCACTGGCAAAGCCCTGGTCTTCGTGATTAAACACGCTTCCCTTGATACCATCCCGAATATCATCACTAAAAACAGCAGCAT